>JBKKBZ010000043.1:0-14071 GCA_046713235.1 Actinomycetota bacterium
GGGGGCGGGGGGGGCCCTTCCGGGGCGCCGGGGCCCCGGGGGGGCGGGGGGGCCCCCCCCCCCCCCCCGCTACACCACCGGGGCTATCGGAAAGTACGCGCGGCTGGTGTCGAGCGCGTCCCGCGGCGCCGTCTGCGACTAGCCTTCAGGCGCCGCCCATCCGCTCCCGATACGAGCGAGCAACCGCTTCGAGCAGTTGCTCGTCTGAGACCCGTGCCCCGCCGCTCTCGCCCACCCGCGCGCGGATCGCTCGTGCGATCTCGGCGGCCAGCGCGGTTCGAGCATTGGCATCCAATCCGTCTCGCCGCTCGAGGAACGCGCGCACCAGGGCGTAATCCCGCTCGCCGAGACCGGCGACGTCGACCATCGAAGCGGTATCGGTCCCGGGTGGCGGAAGCGCAGCCGGGACCGGCGGCGCCACTTCTCGAACCACGAGGGTTCCGGCTACGAGATCCCCCAGCCGTTGGGACTGTTTCGTCAAAAGAATGCTCAAGGCTCCCACGGCGTACGACCCGGGAAGGAGATCGACGATGCGGACCACATTGCGTACCAGCACGGCCGACACGGTCACCGGCTGCCCGTCCGTGCGCACCACCCGAAGCCGTTGCGCCCGCTTCCCGGGTGTGCGTCCGCCACTGAGGCCTTCCAGCAGCGGGTAATACCCCCACAGGATGACGAACAGCAGGATGATCAGGGTCACGGTCACCGGACCGCGCTGAAGGCCGATGCCGGCAAGGATGATGGTGACCGCCAGCATCGCGCCTGCTTGGATCGTTAGATCGATCAGGGCCGCGATCATGCGTGAGCCCAGGCCGGCGACGTCGAGGGAAACCGCAACCGCCTCCGGGGTCACCACACCTCTTGTTGGATCGATCATCCCTTCCTACACTCCCCGGTCGTGGACATCGATTCCTACATTGCCAGGTACGAGCCGAGTTGGAAACGGCTGGAGGCGGCGGTTGCCGGGGGAACCAGGAGCCTGACGCGCCGCTCCGGGGACGAGATCGACGCCGCCGTCCGCCTTTATCTCCAGGCAGGCGCTCACCTCTCGGAGGTACGCACGCGCTACGCGGACGCCGGCCTGGAGCGGTATTTGAACCATCTCGTTGCCCGGGCGCACGCCGCAATTTACGCACCTCGTCCGCGGACGGCGCGGGGACTGCTGCGGGTGTTCGGCTCCCGCTACCGAGCATCCGCTCGGCGCACCCTGCCCTTCATCGGGATTGCCGCGACGGTGCTGATCGGCTTGACCACCGCAACGTCCTTCTGGGTGGCCGGATCGCGGGAGGCGCAGGCCGGGCTCCTGCCTCCACTTGCCGAGGAGGCGATCCGGCGCGCCGGGCTTCAGCGCCCACGACTCGTGGAGTCTCCCGGGCTGGTCTCTACCGCCATACTCGTAAACAACGTGCAGGTAGCGTTCCTGTCGTTTGCTCTGGGTGCTGCCGTGTGCGTCGGCGCGATCTATGTTCTGGCCCGTAACGCCCTGCTCATCGGGGCCCTGGCGGGGACCGCGCACTCGGCGGGATCCGGTGGTGTGTTCTGGGCCCTCGTTCTTCCGCACGGCTTCCTCGAGATCACCGCGATCTGCATCGCGGCCGGTGCGGGATTGCGGATCGGATGGTCGATCATCGACCCCGGCGATCGTCCCCGGGGCCGCGCCGTCGTCGAGGAAGCCGGGGATGCCGTGCTCGTGCTCGTGGGCGTGGTCCCCGCTTTCGTCATCGCCGCGCTCATCGAAGGCTTCCTGACTCCTTCGTCGGCGTCCGCTGCGGTCACGATCACCGTAGGAGCGCTCGTCGCTGCGACCTATATCGGGCTGATCTTCGGCCCGTCTCCCCGTCGCCGGATCAAAGCCGGCCGTACGCTTTGATCCGCAAGTAGCGGTCCGCAAGTGCAGCGGCAAGGCGGCCCGGCGGCTGATCGACGACGCCGACCCCCATACGGATCAGCCTTGCTGCAGCGTCCTCCCGGCGCTCCAGGGCACCCGCGGCGGCCGCCTTCAGGTAAGCGGTCTCTGAGTCCTCGGGCACGGCGCGGGCGATGCGTTCGATCGACGCGTCGGTCACGGATCCAACGAGCACGAGATGCCGCCGGACCAAAGCCGGCATCGCTGTGAAGAGCGACTCCTGGGCCGATTCTTCCATGAGATCGGTAAGCAGGACCAGCAGTGATCGTCGCCGGTGGCGGCCGAGCAACGTGGAAAATGCGCGGCGGTAGTCGGCTGCTTCGAGCGAGGGCTCGACGTCGTAGAGGGCATCGAGGATCCGGCGCGGCTGGGAAGGCCCGCCCCGAGGGCCGACCATTGCAACGACATCGCCGGCGAAGGCCAGCATCCCGACGTGATCGCCGGCGCGCGAGGCCAGCTCGGCGATCGCGAACGCGGCGTCGATGGCATACTCGAAACGCGGGACGCCCTCGAGAGTCGTTGCCATCATCCGCCCGGCGTCCAGCAGGAGAGTCACGCTCTGGTTGCGCTCCTCCCGGTAGATATTCGTGACCGGCTTGGCGGCGCGAGCCGTCGCCCGCCAGTTGATGCGCCGAAACTCGTCGTCCGGGTGGTACTCGCGAAGCGCGTCGAATTCCGTCCCACCGCCGCGGATTGTCGAAGAGCGTTCGCCGCTCTGCAGTTGGCGCGCCCGCTCGAGCCGTGTCTCCACCTCACGCCGGCTCGGAAGGGCGGGATACACCTTCAGCCTCCCCGGAAGGGGAACCGTCCGTTGACGGCCGGCAAGCCCCCAGGGTCCGCAAACGCGAATCGTGACTGGACCGAGTGCCATTAGGCCCCGCCGTGCCGGACGGACTGTTGCCCCGAGAGCGACTCGGCGGCCCGCGTTCACCCGCGCGGTGTGCCGCAGGGGCTCCCGGCCAATCGATGGAGGAGCAGCGTCCCGAAGGGTGAGCACGAGGGTTCGCGGTGTCGGATTCTGCACCAGCAGCGTGACCCTTCCCGGTATGCCGATGGTCAACACGCGCGGAAGGTCCCGGCTCAACGAGAGCGCGCGCGGCGACGGAGCGCGAAACACGTCGGCCGTACAGAGGGCTAGAAGGAGTCCGGAGGCGCCGACGGCGACCGGGACGGGAGCCGGGCTTAGCACCGCGGCGATGGCAATCGCGATCAGGCACGCCGCGACTCGAGTGGTTAGGTACACAGCGGCGCGTTAAGTCGGGGCGGCGACGCGGGTCAAGATCGCGTCGAGGATCGTGTCTGCGGAGGCTCCCTCAAGCTCGATCTCCGGCCGGAGCAGGAGCCGGTGCCGCCAAGTCGGCTTCGCAACCGCTTTCACGTCGTCGGGCGTGACGAAATCACGGTCGGATAAGTAGGCCCACGCTTTGGCTGCGACGAGAAGCATCGCCGATCCGCGCGGGCTGACGCCGAGCGCAAGCGACGGGCTGCGGCGCGTCTCCGCCGTCAGCTCGAGGATGTAATCGAGCACCTCGTCGGTGACGGTCACGCCGACCACCTCCTTCGCCGCCGCTTGGAGCTGAGCCGCTCCGGCGACGCGGCGCACCCCGAGGGATGCAAGATCATGAGGGTCCTTGCCCTCGTGGTGGAGCCGAAGCACCTCCTTCTCATTCTCCCGTGGGGGATAGGCGACGCGGAGCTTGAACAGGAACCGGTCGAGCTGCGCTTCCGGCAGGGGATAGGTGCCCTCGTATTCGATCGGGTTCTGCGTAGCGATGACCACAAACGGATCCGGAAGCGGCCGGCTTTCGCCTTCGACCGAAACTTGCCGCTCTTCCATGGCTTCGAGCAGGGCCGCTTGAGTCTTGGGTGGGGTTCGATTCAGCTCGTCGGCCAGCAACAGGTTCGTGAACACGGGCCCGGGGCGAAACCGAAAGGATCCGGTTTTGGATTCGTAGACCATGTTGCCGGTCACGTCCGAGGGCATTAGGTCCGGCGTGAATTGAATCCGCCGAAACTCGAGATCGAGAGTGCGAGCCAGGGTCTTGGCCAGCAGCGTCTTCGCCACTCCCGGCACGCCTTCGAGGATCACGTGACCGCGTACGAGCATCGCCGCGAGAAGCCCCCAAACAACCGGGTCTTGCCCCAAGACGGCCTTGGCTACCTCCTCACGGACCAGCGCCAGCGATGTGCGCGGGTCCCGCGCCTTCCCGGATCGTCTTACGTTGGTCACGGTGCGGCTCCTTCCACGCGTTGTCGAAGTTCCTCGATCTCCTTACCCAAGCGGATGAGATCATCGTCTCCGGCCGGATCCTCGCCGTCGAGGACACGACCGGCGAGCGCGCGATCCGCTGCGCCTGCGCGCTCCAGCAGTGACGGCAATTCGCCGAGTGGATCGCCCGAGGGGAGACCGAGGCGGTGCGCGATACGCCGGCGAGCGGCACGGCGCAAGACCGAGCCGGCAAACGCACCGGCTCGAGCGGTGCGATACAGGCGCGCCGTCGCCGCGGAGAGTTCGCTCGCGGGGATCGCTGCGACCGGGATTTCCTCCACCGCGTTTCCGAGCCGGCGCCCGCGAGCCAGGGCGAAGGCGAAGGCCGCCGCAACGAGCAAGATAACCATTACTCTCCCCCGATTCGGCAGGGCCTCCCACAAGCCGGACGGGCGCCGGCCGGGGGGTCCCGGCGATGCGAACACGACCCGGCGCTGGTCTCCGAACAGGGTGATGGCGAACGCGGCGTTGTCCCCGTCGCCGAGCAGCTCGTTGGAGATCGCAGACGTCCCTCCAATCGCGACGAGGATTCCCGCCCCGACCGGCCGGGTGATCAGGTACGCGCCGCCGGCGGCGTGATAACAGGGAAGACCGCCCGGTGCGGACATGAGCGCGCTGCCGGTTCCCATCACATAGAGCCGGGGGGCGGCTGCGCTGTGAGGCGCAACGCACCGAGCCGGAAGCCCTCGTCGCTCGGCGCCGCCCAGAGAACCAGCGACGCCGATGCCGGCGTGGCGAAGGATCGCGGATGTGGGATCGGCGACGATCAGCCGGCCTCCGGCACTCGTCCAATCCAGAAGGGCATCGGTCTCGTCGTCCTCGCGGAGGTCGAAGGTGACGAAGAAGGCCGCGTCGCCGTCGGGAACGTCGGCAACGGAAACCTCGTGCCCGGTGGATTCGAGGAGCCGCCGTAGCGCGAGCAGCCCTCCCGGTCCGCGCCCGTCAAGCCCGCCTCCAGACGGAGAACCTAGAGCGAGCGCGAGGGCCAGGATTCCCACAGCGGCGAGGGCGATCGGGCGCAGCCGGAGGGACCTCATCCCACTCGCACCAGCCGCTCTGCCTCAAGCACGGCCCGCGCGTCGTCGGCGCCGGCTTCAACCCGTCCGTAGGCCACTCGCTCGAACACCACGGATGCCCCGGCCACGCTCGGGTAGAGATCGGGTCGTCGTCCGGCGACGGACTGCCGGCACTCGCCGGCGGTCAATCCGGGGTCGTCCCCGATGACCCCCTTCGCCGCCAGCGTCGCCAGGAGAGCCCGGAATCCGGACCGCACCGCCTCTGCAAAGTCTCCCCGCCCGGCGGCGGCGTCTGCCGCGGCCTGCCAGTCGATGTCGCGCTCCGGGTCGTGCCCCGGCGGGGCGCGGCGGCTCTCGGGAACGAGCCCAAGGAAGCGGCCGCGAACGATCAGCAGGAAAACGAGCCCTGCGACAAGGGCGAGCAGCACGAGCCAGGCGATGACGAACCCGGCACCGCGAGACGGCGTGAAGAGGAGTTTGGGAAGCGCGCTCAGCCAACCGAGGATTCGGCGTCCAAGACGCTCTCGTAGACCCGGTTCGGCTTGGGTCAGCCCGCGGTAAGCATCCCGGACGGCTGCGTCTATTCGGTCGCGATCAACCGGCGGCGACGCGAACGTCTGGCTAAGGGCCGTTTCCACGGCGGCGAGGTGCGCCGCGACGACTTGGAGATCGGCGTCGTCGCCAAGCCCCTCCAGCACCGGGTCGCGAGGAATGGGGATGGCCCGGTCGCCTACGACGATGACGACGGGAAAGCCGAGGACGGCGCGAACGGCGGCGGGTGTCACGGCACCGGGGTCGGCGGCGCCTTGCTGGGCCAGGCCTCGGGCGCGGCGGATGCGCTCGAGGAAGGTGGCGGCATCGATTCGTTCGGGGGGAGCCGTGGCCGAGGGAGACGCCGGTGCCGGCATGAGGAGCAGGAGGAGCACGGCGGCGATCGTGCGCCGGGCCCGGGGCGGCTTCGGCCGGGTCATTCCGGCCGCAGCTGCAGTCCGCAGAGGGTGCAAAACCTCGCCCCGGGCCGCACCGGGTGTCCGTTGGGACAAAGGTCCGGCGCCGGCGAAAGGACCGGTATCAGCGCCGTTCCTTCGGCGAACCCCCGAGCCAGCAGGACGAGGTCGAATCCTTCCTTGCGGATCCGAAGGTCGAAGTACAGCAATACCGCTACAACCGCCGCGAACGGTCGGGTGATGATCTCCGCCAGCGCAGCCCCTATCCCTCGGAGGACCCAAGCGAAGGGACCGGTGAATTCGGCGATCAACGCGAGGGGAAACCCGATGATGCCGGACAGGATGGTCGTGAGCAACCATGAGAGCAACAACGTACCGAACACCTTCCAGGAGCTTCCCTTGACGAGCCTCCAGGAACGTCGCATGGCCTCGCGTCCGCGAAGCTCCTCGGCGACGACCGCGGTTGAGGAAAACGCGAAACGCACGGCGAAAATGAAGGCGGGAACGACCAGAAGAATCATCCCACCCATCACGGCCAGGGCGATCAAAGAGCCGACCAGCAAGATGGATCCGATGCGTCGTAACGCGAACCTGTACACATTCGAAATAGTCGGGGACTCCCCGAGGTACACATCGATGGTGGCCCGAGCGAACGCCGCCGTAAGGAAGGGATAGATGAAAAACAAGTTGATGAGCAGAAAACCCATCGAGGTGATGAAGGCAACGAGGAACTCCGATTCCGTCGGCGGCTGGCTGGGGCGCCGGAAAAACGGCGTGGCGATAGAGCGCGTCAGGAAGGACTGGAGAAGCAGGGCCGGCACCACGACGAAGGAGGCGATGCCGAGCATCAGCTTCCAGTTGGCTTGATACAGCTTGATCGCTCGGTCGAGCAGCTCCCCGATGGTCATCGGATGCAACTGCACCGGCTCTCGGGTCGGGGTGGTGCCGAGGGGCGCCGTCGAGGGCACCGCGGTTTCTGGGCCTTCGGGCGGGGCCTGTTCGGGACCGCCCGCGGGCGGGCGATCGCGAGGCAAGTCCGGCGGAGGGCTGTCCATCGGCGATGGGGGAGTCTAGCGGCTCGCCGGTGCCGAGCCGGTTGACACTGCCCGGCCGTGCTGTCAGACTCGCCGAACCATGACCGCGAACGGAGATCGTCCGCAGAAGACGTCGGTAGTCGTTGCCTGAGCGTGCCCGCCGGCAGCCGGCGGCGCGCTAACCTCTCGGGAAACGAGGGGTTTTTTGTTTCCCGGGAGTGCTGGAGGAGGAAGCAGATGGGGAAGGCAGCTCTGTTGATCGTCGATATGCAGAACGACGTCGCCCACCCTGATGGGAAGGGCTTCGTTCCCGACGCCGCCCGCAAGGCGCCTGTGATCGCCAAGCTCGTCGAAGCTTTCCGCGAGGCCGGCCAGCCGGTCCTCCACTCGGTGAGGTCGTACCGGGAGGACACCTGGGACGTGGAGCGCTTCCGGGCCCCATATTTCCAGGCCGGCCGTGGTTTCTGCGTCGAGGGAACCTGGGGCGCGCAGATCATCAGCCGGCTCGACCCCATTGCGGGGGAGCCGGTCGTGGTCAAGCAGCGCTTCAGCGCGTTCATGTTCACCGAGCTTGACCTGTTGTTGCGACGCGCCGGCGCCACCAAGCTCATTGTCACTGGGGTCAACCTGCCGAACTGCCCCCGGACCACGATGTACGACGCGGTTTGCCTCGACTATGACGTGGTGGCGCCGACCGACGGGCTTGCGACCGCCAACGAGGAGACCCGGCAAGCCAACCTGGCCGATCTGGCGGCCATCGGGGTTCGGATAGCCACGGCTCAAGAGATCGCCGAAGAGATCCGATCACGACAACCGGTGGGTTAACCGGCAACTGGGAGGGACCGTCATGAAGGTGACCGGAGCGCAAGCGACGATGAAGGCGCTGGAGCACGAAGGCGTCGACGTCGCCTTCGGCATCCCCGGCGGAGCGATCCTGCCCCTGTACGACCCGATGCTCGACTCCTCCGTGCGCCACGTGCTGTGCCGCCACGAGCAAGGAGCGGCACATGCCGCGGACGGCTACGCGCAGGCGACCGGGCGCGTCGGAGTCTGTATCGCCACGTCCGGGCCGGGCGTCACCAATCTCGTGACCGGACTCGCGAGCGCATACATGGACTCAGTTCCGGTCGTGGCCGTTACCGGACAGGTGCCCCGCTGGGCCGTCGGCGGCGACGCGTTCCAGGAATGCGACGCGACCGGCATCACCATGCCCATCACCAAGCACAACTATCTAGTGATGGATCCCCACGAGATCCCGCGAGTGTTAAACGAGGCCTTTCACATTGCGTCCACCGGCCGGCCGGGGCCCGTGCTCGTGGACATTCCCAAGGACGTGCTGCAGGCGGAGATGGACTGGTGGTACCCCGACGGCCCGGATCTGCCCGGCTACCGCCCGGTCGTCCGCGGAAACCCCAAGCAGATCCGCGAAGCCGCCCGCCTCATCATGGAGTCTCGCCGTCCGGTGTTGTACGTCGGCGGGGGAGTCATCAGGGCAGACGCCTCAGACGCGCTGCGCCGTCTTGCCGAGCTCACCGGGATTCCCGCCGTGACGACGTTGATGGCGCGTGGCGCGCTGCCCGACGATCACCCGCTGTGTCTCGGCATGCCCGGCATGCACGGCAACTACACGGCGGTGACGTCAATGCAGCGCTCGGACCTTTTGGTCGCGCTGGGGACCCGCTTCGACGACCGCGTGACGGGCAAGCTCGATGCGTTCGCCCCGGACGCGCGCATCATCCACGCCGACATCGACCCGGCAGAGATCGGAAAGAACCGGAAAGTGGACGTGCCGATCGTCGGCGACGCGCGCAGCGTCGTCGAGGATCTGCTTGCCGTCCTCGAGCCGCTGATCGCGGAGCGCGGGAAGCCGGACGTCGGCGACTGGACCGCCACGCTTTCCGACTGGCAGCGCCGGTATCCCTACCGGTACCGCCAGGAGTCCGACGGCCCGATCAAGCCGGAATACGTCGTCGAGGCGATCGGTCGCATGACCGCCGGCGACGCGATCTACGTCGGCGGGGTCGGCCAGCATCAGATGTGGGCCTCGCAGTACCTGCGGTTCGCCCGGCCGCGCTCGTGGATCAACTCCGGCGGCCTTGGGGCCATGGGCTACGCCGTGCCGGCCGCGATGGGCGCCAAGATGGGCCGTCCGGATCTCGCGGTGTGGGCGATCGACGGCGACGGCTGCTTCCAGATGACCTGCCAGGAGCTGGCCACGATGACCACGGAGAACATTCCCGTGAAGATCGCCATCATCAACAACGCCTACCTCGGCATGGTGCGGCAGTGGCAGGAGCTGTTCTACGAGAAGCGCTACTCCCAGGTGTATCTGAACGCGGACGTGCCCGATTACGTGAAGCTCGCCGAGGCCTACGGTGCCGTGGGAGTGCGCTGCGACGCTCCCGAGGAGGTCGAGCCGGCGATCGCTAAAGCGATGGAGATCGACGATCGAACCGTCGTCATCGATTTCCGGGTCGACCCCATGGAGAAGTGCTATCCCATGGTGCCGGCCGGAGCGTCCAACGACGACATCATCCTCGGACCCGAACAAGAGGCCGAGCATGCCGACGTCCTGCACGATGCCCCCGAGGGGACGATCTAGGATGGTGCGAGGGAACGGAAGACCAGCGACCCGCCACACGCTGTCGGTGCTCGTGCAGAACCGCCCGGGCGTGCTCGCGCGAGTGTCGGGCCTCTTCGCTCGGCGAGGGTTCAACATCCATTCGCTGGCGGTGGGCCCGACCGAGCACGACGACATTTCGCGCATGACGATCGTCGTAGCCGTCGCCGACCAGCCATTGGAGCAAGTGGTGAAACAGCTCAACAAGCTCGTCAACGTGATCAAGATCGTCGAGCTCGCCCACGACGGCGCGGTCGAGCGCGAGCTGCTGCTGATCAAGGTAAAGTCGGATGCCGCGACGCGTGCTCAGATCGTTGAGGTTGCCGACATCTTCCGGTCGAAGATCGTCGACGTCGCCTCGCACGCCATCACGATCGAGGCCACCGGCACTCCGGACAAGCTGTCGGCAATGACGGATCTGCTTAGTCCCTACGGCATCAAGGAACTCGTTCGCACCGGACTAGTCGCCCTGGCGAGGGGAGACCGGGGAATCGCCGACCGGGCGTTACGCCTCGAGAAGGGAGCCTAGCCATGGCGACGATCTACTACGACGCCGACGCCGACCTCTCTGCCCTCGCCGGTCGCAAAGTCGCCGTGATCGGCTACGGCAGCCAGGGACACGCGCACGCGCTCAACCTGAAGGATTCCGGCGTCGACGTCCGCGTCGGGCTCTACGAGGGATCTCCCTCCTGGACCAAGGCCGAGGGCGACGGTTTGCTCGTGCGCACTGTGGATTCCGCATCCGCCGAGGCGGACGTGATCATGATCCTGCTCCCGGACACCAAGCAGCGCGGGGTGTACGAGGCCTCGATCCTCCCCAACATGGCCGGCGGCAAGGCGCTGTTCTTCGCGCACGGTTTCAACATTCACTTCGGCTTGATCGTGCCGCCGGCCGGCGTGGACGTCTGCATGGTGGCGCCGAAGGGGCCGGGTCACCTCGTGCGGCGCACGTACACAGAGGGCATCGGGACGCCGGCGCTCGTGGCGATCCATCAGGATGCCTCCGGCAAGGCGCTGGAGATCTCGCTGGCTTATGCCAAGGGGATCGGCGCGGCGCGGGCCG
Source organism: Actinomycetota bacterium (assembly GCA_046713235.1). Lineage (GTDB taxonomy): Bacteria > Actinomycetota > AC-67 > AC-67 > AC-67 > JBKKBZ01. Next base: position 10,856 of record JBKKBZ010000043.1, read on the forward strand.
GGGTGATCCAGACGACGTTCAAGGAGGAGACGGAGACAGACCTCTTCGGCGAGCAGGCCGTGCTGTGCGGTGGGGTGAGCGAGCTGGTGAAGTCGGGCTTCGAGACATTGGTGGGCGCCGGCTACCAGCCGGAGATCGCTTACTTCGAGTGCCTGCACGAGCTGAAGCTCATCGTGGATCTGCTGTATGAGGGTGGGTTCCGGCGGATGCGCTACTCGATCTCCGACACCGCGGAATACGGGGACTACACGCGCGGCAAGCGGGTCGTCGGCGACGGAACGCGGGCCGAGATGCAGCGGATTCTCGACGAGATCCAGTCGGGAGCCTTTGCCCGCGAATGGGTCGCTGAGAACGAGGAGAACGGCGCGCGCAACTTCCTCGGGGAGCGCGAGCGCCAGCTCGGCCATGAGATCGAAAAGGTCGGTGAAAAGCTCCGGGCGATGATGCCCTGGCTGCCGCGCGGCTGACGCCATACTCGGGGGACGTGCCCCTGCCCAACCACTAGGATGGTCGGGTTCCGACGACACCAAGGGGGTAGACCAAGTGCTGCGCAAGCCCGAGATTCTGATGACGCCGGGGCCGACGCCGGTTCCTCCCGAGGTTCTGCTGGCCCAGGGAAGTCCGATCGTCTACCACCGTGGGCCAGGGTTCGGCGGCGTCTTGCGTGAGGTCACCGAGGGCCTGAAGTGGGCCTTCCAGACCACGAACGACGTGCTGACGTTCACGTGCTCGGGCAGCGGTGGGATGGAAGCGGCCGTCGTGAACTGCTTCTCACCCGGCGACCGCGTGCTGGTGGTGTCGGTGGGTAACTTCGGGCAGCGCTTCCACAAGATCTGCACCGCTTACGGCCTCGACGTCAAGCTCTTGGACTACGAGTGGGGCAAGGTCGCGCGCGCCGAGGACGTGCGCGCCGCGCTCGAGCCCGGCATCAAGGGCGTGCTGATCCAGCATTCGGAGACCTCCACCGGCGTCGTCAACGATATCGAGCCGATCGCCGCCGTGGTGCGCGACCATCCGGCGCTGTTCGTGGTCGACTCCATCTCCGGGGTTGCCGGAGCTCCGCTGCTCGTCGACGCGTGGGGCATCGACGTCGCGATCGGCGGCTCCCAGAAGGCCCTGATGGGGTCTCCCGGCCTCGCCTTCGTCGCGGTGTCGGAGGCTGCCTGGGCCGCGCACGCCTCGGCCACCTGCCCGCGCTTCTATTGGGACTGGTCGGCGATGAAGAAGGCCTACGAGCGGCCCGACCCGGAGACGCCGTACACGCCGGCGGTGCACCTGTACATGGGGCTGGCGGCGGCTATCCGGCTGCTGCGGGAGGAAGGCCTCGACGGCGCCTTCGCCCGGCACGCGATCCTGTCGAAGGCGGTCAAGGCCGGTGTGCAGGCTCTAGGTCTGGAGCTGTTCGGTGAGGACCCCGAGCGCGCGGTCTGCGTGACGGCGGTGAGATGCCCCGAGGGCATCGACGGCGACAAGCTGACGGCGCTGATCCGCGCGAAGTACGGGATCATCTTTGCCCCCGGCCAGGACATGCTCAAGGGCAAGATCTTTCGCATCGGCCATATCGGCTATTTGGAAAGGCCCGAGATCTTGCAGGCGATGGCCGTGCTGGAGCTGGCACTGGACGAGATGGGGTATCCGGTCAAGCGTGGCGACGCCGTGGCCGCGGCCGAGGACGTGTTCACGCGCGGATGAAGGTCCTAGTCGCGGAGGCGATCGCCGACGCCGGCATCGAGCGTATGCGCGCCTCCGGGCTCGAGGTAGATGTCCTGACCGAGATCGGCCGCGACGAGCTGCTGCGGATCATCGGCGGCTACGACGGGCTCATCGTCCGGTCCCAGACGGCGGCCGACGCCGAGCTGATCGAACGCGCCGCCAATCTCAAGGTGATCGGGCGCGCGGGGATCGGCCTGGACAACGTCGATCTCGTCGCCGCGACGCGCCAGGGCATCGTCGTGGTGAACGCACCGCAGTCCAACGTGCTGTCGGCGGCCGAACACACGATGGCGCTTCTCCTGTCGCAAGCCCGCAACGTCCCGGCAGCCAACGCGTCGGTGCGGGAGGGCAAGTGGGAGCGAAGCCGGTTCGAAGGAGTCGAGCTACACGGCAAGACTTTGGCGATCCTGGGGCTCGGCCGCATCGGGACGCTCGTCGCGCAGCGCGCGCTCGCGTTCGGTATGCGCGTGATCGGCTACGACCCTTACGTCTCGCGCCAGCGCGCGAGCCAGATGGCAGTCGAGCTGGCGCCGTCGCTGGAGGCGGCGCTGGCCGAGGCGGACTTCGTGACCGTGCACCTGCCGAAGACCGCCGATACGACCGGGCTGATCGGTGCCGGTGAACTTGCCAAGCTCAAACCGGGTGCGCGGATCGTCAATACCTCGCGCGGTGGGATCGTCGACGAGGACGCACTGGCCGAGGCGGTTGGCAGCGGGCATCTGGGCGGCGCGGCGCTGGACGTGTTCGCCCAAGAGCCCCCGGATCCCTCGTCGCCGTTGTTGTCGCTCGACGGCGTCGTTCTAACGCCGCACCTCGGCGCGTCCACGGCCGAGGCGCAGGACAAGGCCGGCGCGACCATCGCCGAGCAGGTGATGCTCGCGCTGGCCGGGGAGCTGGCGCCCTACGCGGTCAACGTCGAGGCCGGCAAGGAGATCACCGACCTCGTCCGGCCGTTCATCCCGCTGGCGGAGACGCTGGGCCGGATCTTCACCCACGTCGCCGGAAAGGATCTCCACGGGGTGCAGCTGTCCTATGCCGGTCAGATCGCCGAGCACGACGTGCGCGTGCTGACCCTCGCCGCGCTGAAGGGGATGTTCTCCTCGGTCGTGCACGAGCCGGTGACCTTCGTCAACGCGCCGCTGATGGCGGCCGAACGCGGCATCGCGTACTCGGAGACGAAGGCGCGCCAGAGCCGGGATTATGCGAACCTGATCGAGATCCGCGGCGAGGACGGCGGGTCGTCGGTCGCCGGAACGCTGGTCGGGACCCGGAACGAGCCGCGGATCGTGCGGGTGTACGAGTTCGAGCTGGAGATGCCGCCGGCGCGGTTCATGTGCTTCCTGCGCTACGACGACCGCCCGGGGGTGATCGGGGCCATCGGCACGATCCTCGGCCGCGCCGGGGTCAACATCGGGGACATGCGCGTCGGCCGTCAGACCCGCGGGGGAGAGGCGCTGATGGCGCTGACGACGGACCAGCCGGTCACGCCGAAGCTGCTCGACG
>JBKKBZ010000044.1:0-2820 GCA_046713235.1 Actinomycetota bacterium
TCGCCGCAACGCGACGTAGTCGAACGCCACCGCCAGGGTGCGAGTGTCGGTGCTCCCAGGAACGACCTTGGCGGGCGCGATGGCATAGCCATACCGGAAGCTCACCTCGTTCAGCCCGGGGCGGAACAGGCGCGCGGGAAGCGTCAGCTCGTACCGTGCCCACTCCGGTTCGAGCGTAAGCCGACCGTGAGGCGTCCCGTTGACATACACGGCCACGGTCTGGCGGGGGGAGCCCTGGTAGCCCATGGGCCGCAGCCGCATCTGGAGGACGCGGTTGGTCGGCTCGTCCAGATGAAGGTAGATCGACGACTCTCGGTCATTCGACCACCGACCGGCAGCCTCGCCCCACCGTTCGATCCCCGACCACCCGGCGAGAAGGGCAAATGTTCGATCCGGCGCCCCGAAGTCGATGCGGTAGTCCTCGGGCCAGAGCGCGCCCGGAGGCCCGGGTGGTTTCAACGTGTACATCACGACGCGGCCATCCACCTGCCGCCCCACGTGGGGGAAGTGATCCGCGACGAACCGGTCCAGTTGCTCGAAGACGGGGCGGTCGAGGTACTCGCCGTGAATGATGACGTAGCGAACGTCGAAGAACGCGACGAGGCGCTCAGCGTCCCGGCGGGCATCGGCGGGCGCCGACCGCTCGAGGAGGAGCTTCGGGTCACGGAGAAAGGGAATCAATGGGAGACCCGCGGGATAGGTCGAATACTTCTCCCTCAACCTGACCGGATGACCCACGAGCATGCGCTGTTCGTGAATAGTCTGGTAGTAGTGATACTTGATGATGCGCCAATCCAGCGGAAGCTCCAAGACCATGAACGATCCACGAGCCGCGGCTATCTCCGAGTAGACTCGCGGGGCATCCCCGCTGATCAGCGGGATCGGCGCCGCGGCCGACTCGATGGTCGCGCCCACCAGCAGGACGCCGATCAGCGCCGCTCTCCACCGCGGCGCCGCGAGTCGAGTGCAGATCGCCGAGATCCCGTAGCCCGCGAGGGCGGCCAGGGCGAAGACCAGCACTTCCGTGAATCGACTGGGCACGCGCACGCCGTTCACGAACGGAATGTAGTGGAGCAGGAGATAGGGCAGGGGAATGCTCACCACCTCTCCTCCAACCAGGAACTGGTGCCGGCCATTGACGTGCAAGAACGGCCCGAGCGCCAGTACGAAGTACGTCACCGCCACCACTTTGAAGAAGCGTGCCTTGTCTCCCACCGAGCGACAAGCTCCAAAAAGCGCGAGGGCCAGCAAGATGTACCCGAGATAGACGGTCTGCTCGTAGGGGTTCCCGGTAAATCGCTCGTAGATAGGCCCGACGAACCGCCCGAACACGGGATTCCTCGGGCTCGGTGTGAAGAACGCGAGGAGGTCGGCGGAATAGACGCTGGACTCGGTCAACGGGCGGGTCACGATGCTGTCCCGGGCCGGGCTGATGAGCAATGGCAGCACAAAGGGGGAGGCGGTGGCGACGAGTACGAGCATGGCCACGACCAGCGAGCCGAGATGGCCCTGTATCCGGATCCGCGACCAGTGGTGCCGGGCAAAACACAGCGCGAAGATCGCCAGGTAGATCAAGAGGGAGACGGTGCAATACCACGACATCCCCGCGCTCGCCGCCAACACCAGCGCGCAGAACACCCAGTGCTTCGTCGTGGGCTCGTCGACGGCCTTGAACAGGCAGAGGGCGAACAGCGGGATCAGGAACGACGGCATCACCAGCGGAAGATGCTCGAGGGCGTGCATCATCCGATACGACGAAAACATGAACAGGTAGCCGCAGAAGGCCGCGATGAGCCGGTCCTGGAAGAGGTAGCGGCCGAGCAGGTACATCCCGTAGCCGGCAAGCACGAATGACAGGAGCCAGAGAAGGTTGTACGTGACGATGAGGCCGACGAGCGGCACGAGGAGCGCCGCGGGGACGAGGATCGCGCCGATCCCGGTGAGAAACGGCATCTCGAACCCGATCGGGTAGAAGACGAGATCGGTCCAGAAGAGATGAGGCGGGAACGTGGACAGCCCGCGCTTGAAGTACCAGAACGCCCAGAGGTAGTGCCACGGGTCACCGTCGCCCGGGACCCAGTCCTTGATTTGATGATCGATGGGAATCGAGCGCGTCAGCGACAGCGCGACTGGGTAAGTCATGACGAGAGTGACGAGCAAGTACCCCGCGAGGACGACGAGATGCTCGAGATAGCTGGCCTCCCGAGTGAGCGTCCACGGCCGTGTTCGGGCGGGCTCGGCCGCGGCATATCCATTGGCCAGGGGAGGAGCGTCTCTTGGGTTTGAAGGGGCTACGCTCATGAGTCCGCGATCGGTACGGTACCATCGCCACCGTCGATCGAACAAGCGTTCTCAAGAACTGAGCGGCGCGGCCCTCCGATCGAAGAGATACCGGTTCACCTTGACGGTGGCCGCGACGTAGCCCGGCTCGAGATTCGCGATCTCGCCGCGCACCCGCTCGTGCAGGCGGGGCAGGGCGTGAAATGGCACCGCCGGATAGGCGTGGTGCTCGGCGTGATACGGCATGTTCCACGCGAAGAGGCGCACCGGTGAGAGCGTCAGCGTCGTCCGCGTATTGGTGAGGCAGTCGCGCGTGGTCGGGCACCCCGTGTGCTCGGCCAGGAGATACGGCCGCAGGAAGGCCTGGCCGACCAGGTACGGGACGATCCAGAGCAGCAGCGCGGCGGGTGAGCCCACCCACACCGAGGCCGCCGCCACCACGGCATAGACGGCCAGATAGGCGCGCGCTTCCACGATCAGGTGGCGCCGCTCCGATGCGGCCATCCACGGCTTGTCGGCCCGGCCCAGGCCGAGCGTCAC
>JBKKBZ010000045.1:0-11154 GCA_046713235.1 Actinomycetota bacterium
CACAGCCGAACCCATGGGCGCCGGCCTCAGCCGCAGCAACCACGACGCGACGATCCTGCTCGTGGAGCGCATCTTCGGATCGGTCTCGACATCAACCAACTTCATCGACGCACTCCACCCCGCCGAAAGGATCGCGCGCGGATCTTCTTAAGCCTAGCGACGATCCCGCGGGTCTTCCTTGACCGAGCGGCGCCGAACAAAGTCGGCGTGAGCGAGTGATCTTCCGAGAGGCGAACCAGCAACTCGATGGCAGGGGCCATCACTCCCATGGAGCCTTCAATACCGCCCGTCTCCCGGACTCGGTCATTCCTCGTCGCCATCGCGGCCGTTTACTAGGGAAAGGGAGCCTAGGCTGATTTCCGTTCGTCGGGGATTTTCGCCAGCAGGCCAATTCCGGCGACGAGTAGCCAGAGGAGGGCCGGCACCCAACTCAGAAATGGGAGGAACGCCAGCAGCGCGAACACCACGGTGATGATGGCGCTGAACCAGCCGAGCCAACGGGGGAAGACACCTCCGCGCAACGACACGGCGGACACCGCGCCGGTTACCAAACCGAGCGCCGTCCAGCCGATGTAGGCGAAGCTGTCAGCGATCGTGTAGATCGCCGCGACGGTGGTGGGAGCGCGGCTCTCCATCGCCGCGCCGGCGAGAATGAACGCAAATCCAAACCCCGCGAAGACGGTGCCAATGCACACGCCGCCACCAAGAAGAATAAGCGGCCCCGTCAGAGAGTCTCCATCTTGACGTTGCGCTGCTCGCCAGAGCCCCGCGATAAATATGGCCAGCGAAGCAAGGCCCAGAAACGTCACTCCCCCGCCCACGATCAACCCGACACCACGGTCGTCGATGAACTTCACTGTTGCATCCGTCGGCTGGGCTTGGAGTCCGGAAACCAGCGAAGGCGTCTCGACGAACCCTCGACCCAGGATCAACCCGGCCGCGATGATCCCAAAAACCGGCCAGCGCCGCATGCCGCCTAGGTTAAGTGCAAGAAACTTACGCGAGCAAGGAAGCGCGCCCGCCGAGCCCACCGAGAGGGCCCTCCAGCGTGCCTCGAGCCCCCGCGGCCCTTCCGGCTCGAACCCTTCAAGAAAGACGGGCCTTCCGCGCCGGCTTCCGGGCCGTCACGCGGGCGCGCCCGCGCCCATGATCGCCCCGATGTTCTCGGGTGCGAAGAACTCCGGGATGGGCACGGTTCCTGCGATCGTGCCCATGAATCGCGCGGACTGTTCCTCATTGCTCTGCAGCGCCGACATCAACGCTTGCATATCGGGGGTCGGCGGCTCGAGGGTGGCAAGATCGGCGGTGAGCTCGTACATGGGCATGACGGCTGCGTTGCGCGCCTGTTCGTAGCCGGCCAGCGCCTCGGCCTCGGCGGAGGCCTCGCATGCCCTCTGACCTGCAAGATTTTTCGTGGAGGTGGGGGGATTCGAACCCCCGTCCGGCGATCTCGGCTCGGGAGCATCTCCGGGCGCATCCGGCTAATTGTTCTCGAGCCCGCGACGCGCGCCGGCGCGCTCCGCGAACTCCAGCCCGATGAGTGTCCCGCGCGGGCCTCGAGCGTTCCCGCGCGGTTGAGCCTGCTCACGACGCCGCATCCCGAGCCGCAGGCGTGCCCGGGGCGACGGCTACCTAGCTAACTAGGCGGCGATTGCCGTGTTGTCGGCAGTTATTGTTTTTTCCCGGTGTTTTACGGGGATCCGAGCACCCCGGCCCGCTTCTCCCGCTCCGACCGATCGTCGTCGAAGCCATACACCCCCGATGGAATTGTCAACGCCACCTAGTCTACCGGTCGCCACCACTACTTGGTGCCCAGAGGCGCCCAGTTCCGGCAAACGGCCGGCGAGCCAGCGTCAGCGGCAGACCGATCACCACCGATACGGCCCCGAATAGCGCCGCCCAGCGCGCAGTCAGCGCCGGCACTCCGGTCGGCTCGTTAATCAGCCACGGCACCAGGAAGATCATCTCGAAGAACCGAAACATGGTGGCGAGCAGCCACAGCGCGCCGAACCCGATCATGATGCCGGTGAAGATTCCCAGCGACACGATCGCGATGTGCGGCACGAGAGGTATCGGGTGGCCCACACGCGCTGCAGGGAGGTCCGGCAGCGTGATCGCGACCGCCGGAGCGACCGCCGGAGCGACCGACGAGGGCCGCTCGATCGCTCCCTCGACCTCGTGGGGCAGCAGCGCTCCCCCACCCTCGATCCAGTTGCGGTCGCGGTACTCCAGGCGGCGCCAGATGCGGTCCTGGCGCTGCACCCAGATCTCACCCTCCGGGCCCGCTCCATCGGCCCGGTACGGCTCCTCTGGGATCGAGGCCGGCGGGTTAGGCTCCGGCTCCCACACCCCACCCAGCCAGCTCCAGCTCAGCCAGGCCCCGCCTGCCGTGCGACGCCACCTCGCCCCCAGCCCGTGAAGCGTGGGCGCTCGGGGCTCGGGGGTGGATCGCCGGCGACGAGGGGCCCGCCCGCTCGGCCCAGAACCGGCCAGCCCGAACAAATCCAGCCAATCGAAGCTCATCGACATGTCTCCAAGCTCACAGACCTATTCTCGGCTCGCAGCGGGGCCGGGCTGAGCGCAGCGTCAGCGCCGTCGTATCGTCCCCGCGCGTTTGGCCATCTCGCGCTCGGCTTCGCGCTTGGCGATGGCCTGGCGCTTGTCGTGGGTTTGCCGCCCGCGCGCGAGCGCCAGCTCCACCTTGGCACGGTTGCCCTTGAAATACACCCGCAGCGGCACGAGCGTGTAGCCGCGCTCTGCGGTCTTCCCCGTGATCTGGCGGATCTCGCCGGCATGGAGCAGCAGCTTTCGGGTGCGCAACGGCTCGTGGTTGAGCATCGAGGCCTGCGCGTACGGCGGGATATGCGCGCCGACCAGAAAGATCTCTCCCCCGCGCACGACGCCGTAGGCATCCTGGAGCGAAGCTTTCCCGTTCCGCAGCGACTTCACCTCGCTGCCGGTGAGGGCAATTCCGGCTTCGAAGCTTTGCTCGATCGAGTACTCATGACGCGCGCGCCGGTTCGTCGCGACGGCCTTGAGGGCCGGTCGCGGCGCGGCGTCGTCTGAGCGAGGCTTGGAGGGCACGGGCTACCTCTGGGGGCTCGGCGTCGGCGCAGATGCTACCGGGTGACCCTAAAGGTACCGCGTGGGATTCGTGTGCTCGCCGTTGATCCTGACCTCGAAGTGGAGGTGAGGACCCGTGGACCAGCCGGTGCTCCCGACCGCGGCAATGAGGCTGCGCGCGGACACCGCCTGCCCGGGGCGCACGTACACCCGGGAGAGGTGCGAGTACACCGTGGCCAGGGCGTTGCCGTGATCGACGATCGCGATCAGCCCGTACGCGCCCCGGTAGCCGGTGTAGAGAACCTCGCCGCCGCGCGCGGCGATCACGCCCTGCCCTTGCGGCGCACCGATGTCGATCCCGGTGTGGAACGACCGGTATCCATAGACCGGGTGGGTCCGCCAGCCGTACGGTGAGGTGACCTGGCCGGATGTCGGCCAGACGAGGTATCCGCGGCCGGCTCCGGCGACGACGCGCTGGCCGCTTTGGGCACCGCGCAGCATGGACTCGATGCTTTGCGACTCCGCAAGCATGGAGTTGAGCGCTTGGATGTAGGCGTCCTTCTCGTCGCGGACCTGGGATAGAAGACGTTCGCGATACGAGATCTCCGACTGGACGGCGTTGCGGGCACGTGCCTGTTGCGACTTGAGATCGGCCATGCGCTTGGCCTCTTTGCGGATCGCCTCCTGCGCCCGTTGGAGACCGGCGCGCTCACGCTCGAGCGAGTCTCGCTCGAAGGAGATCTGGTTTTTCTTGCTCTCGATCTCCTCGAGCAGCCCGAGATCACGGCCGAAAACCCGTCGCGCGTATTCGACGCCGGCAACGAAGTCTCTATAGTCGTTCTGGCCGAGCAGTACGGTGGTGTAGGTCTCCGTGCTGTTCATGTAGATGCCGGCGGCGCGCGCGCTTACCTGAGCCGCGCGATCCTCGAGATCGGCGAGCGCGAGTTGCAGGCGCTGGGTCTGAAGCTGCATGCGGGCCGTCGCGACGTTGAGCCTCGCTTCGAGGTTCTCGAGCTTTCCCAGCGAATACACGAGCAGATGATTGAACCTCGAGATCGTTGCCTCGAGGCGGTCGCGCCGCTCGTCGGACACCGCGATCTGGTTGAGCAGCCGCGACTCTCGCCTGCGCGCATCGCGGATCTTCTCGCGGGTCTCGTCGATGTCGCGCTGCAGTTGCTGGTACCGGGAGTGGCTCGCCTGTGCCGGGCCGGCCTGTCCGGCGAGCAACGTGCCCAATGAAAGAACGAGAACGGCCGCGCGAAGAGCCGTACTCCGAGGACGCATCAGCACTCCCTCCACCGACGAGAGTTCACCTGGATTCAGGGAACAAGAGCCACCCTAACTTGACGTTGGGAACAAGATCAACACCTGTAACACTCCTCCCAGAACTTTTTCGGCGGATCTCGACCGATACTTGAGCCCTGAGCGCGGGCAAACCCGACAAGTCGGAATGGCGCTGGGGGATCAGACCTCGAGGAAGCGGCGGAGACCGAGCAGGCTGCCGAAGGCGCCGATCAGCACGCCGACGAGGGCGAGAAGGAAGCTCTGCTGGAGAATCTCGCCGACCGACACGGTGATCCCGAGGAACTGGAAGTTGCCGGCGAGGCCTTCGATCACCGGCCTGAGGAGGAGCAGCATCCCGACGGCGATGAAGGACCCTATGAGACCCTGCATGACGCCCTCCATCATGAAGGGCACACGAATAAACCAATTGGTGGCGCCGACGAGCTTCATGATCGCCACTTCCTTGCGGCGCGCATAGATCGCCATGCTGATCGTCGTCGCGATCAGCACACCGGCCGCGATGGCGAACAGGAGCACGAGCGCGATTCCGAATCGCTGGATCGTCGAAACCACACGCAAGAATCGCTTCAAGAAGTTGCGGTTGTCCTTGATCTCGTAGATTCCCGGACGTCCGGACAGGCGGTCCTTTACGATCGTGAACTGATTCGGATCCTTCAGCTTCACCCGGAAGCTCTCGGGAAGCGCGGATTCGTCCACGTTTTCTATCAGGTCGGGGTTGTCCTTGAACAGGATCTTGAACCGGCGGAACGCCTCCGCCTTGGACTCGTAGATGACGTTCGCAACTTCTGGCATTGCCACCAGGTCGCGCTGGATCGCGTCGCGCTGATCGGGGGAGACATCGTCCGCCAGAAACACTCCCACCTCGACCCGCCGCGTTTGCAGATCCGCAGCGCGGTTGAGCGACCGGGACAGCAGCGACACTCCCCCAACGAGAACGAGGCAGACGGCCCCCACCAAGACCGCGGCAACACTCATGAACACGTTGCGCTTCATGTTGGTCACGGTCTCGCGGACCGCGTAATCGAAGCTGATTGCCGGCATCGCTAGACGCGGGCCCCGTAGCCGTAGACGCCGCGTTCCTGGTCGCGCACGACCGAGCCGCCTTCGAGCTCGATCACGCGCCGGCGCATAGCGTCTACGATCGCATGATCGTGGGTCGCCATCAGCACCGTCGTGCCGGTACGGTTGATCTGGTCGAGGAGCTTCATGATCTCGACGCTGGTGGCGGGGTCCAGGTTTCCGGTCGGCTCGTCGGCGATGAGTATCTGCGGGTTGTTGACGAACGCTCGCGCCATCGACACGCGCTGCTGCTCGCCTCCCGAAAGTTCGTCCGGCAGGTTGCCGAGCTTTCCGCCGAGGCCCACGACTTCGAGAACCTCAGGTACCTGCTTGGCAATGAAGTCCCGTCGCCGGCCGATAACCTCGAGCGCGAATGCCACGTTCTCGAACACCGTCTTGTTGGGCAGCAGCTTGAAGTCTTGAAAGACGCAGCCGATGTTGCGACGCAGCATGGGGACTTTCCAGTTCGCAAGCTGCCCGATGTTCTTGCCGGCGACGTAGATCTCACCCGATGTGGGCGTGTCCTCGCGTATCAGCAAACGGATGAACGTCGACTTGCCGGACCCGGAGGGTCCGACTAGAAAGGCGAACTCACCCTTTGAGATGTCGATGGAGACATCCTTGAGAGCCTGAACACCGTTCTTGTAGGTCTTGGTGACGTTGATCGTCTTGATCATGAGTAAGACACCGTCTCGACGTGTGCGTTCGATGCTAGCAAGCCGGTGAAGGCAGGGCAACGAACCCACGAAACGCCGCTTTTGGCGGCAAACCGCGCGCTATGACGGCATCGAGCGCGCGGTTTCGGCGAGATGTGACGCGGAAAGACCGAAGTGGTCGTAAAGCTGCTCGGAAGATCCCGACTCTCCGAACACGCTGAGCCCCACGCGTCGCAACCGCACGCCGGCGCCCGCCTCTGCCAGAACTTCGGCGACCGCACTGCCGAGACCGCCGTTGACGTTATGGTCCTCGCACGTGATGATCCGCCCGGTTTCTCCGGCCGCGGCAAGAATCGTCTCCGCGTCGATCGGCTTGATCGTGTGGACGTTGATCACCCCCGCACGAATGCCTTCGTTCGACAACTCTTCGGCGGCGCCGAGCGCCTCTGAGACCAGAGCACCGGTCGCGAAGAAGGTGACGTCGTGGCCGGGACGCAGCACGTCGGCCTTTCCGAACTCGAACCGGTAGCCCTCCGAGTGCACATCGGCGAGTTTCTGGCGCGTCAGCCGCAGGTACGCGGGACCGGTGTGATCAACGAGGTACTCGACGGCCTGCTCGGTCTCGATCCTGTCGCACGGCTGGATGATCACCATGTTCGGCAGCGTGCGCATCGCGCCGATATCCTCCAGCGCCATCTGGGATGCTCCGTCCTCGCCGATTCCGACGCCTACGTGCGTTCCGACGATGCGCACATTCGCTTCGTTGTATGCCACCGACATGCGAACGACCTCGAGCCGGCCGGCGATGAACGTGGCGAACGTCGCCGCCCATGGAATCTTTCCCGACAGCGCCAGCCCGGCGGCGATCCCGAGCATGTTGTTCTCGGCGATGCCCACGGTGAAGAACCGGTCCGGGTATTGGTCCCGGAACAGCTCCGTCATCGTCGAATTCGAGATGTCGCCGTCTACGACGACGACCCTGGGGTCCGAGCCCACCTTCACCAGTGCTTCGCCGAATGCCTGACGTGTGGCCGTCGCGCTCATCGGTGGTGCTCCAACCTGCTCACGGTGCGCCTCCGCCGATCTCGGCGAGCGCTCGATCGGCCTCTTCGCGCGTCGGGGCCTTTCCGTGCCACGCCGGGCTCAGTTCCATCCACGACACACCCTTGCCTTTCACCGTGTGCGCGACGATCGCCGTGGGACGGCCCTTCGTCGCGGCCGCTTGCTCGAACGCGGAGAGGATCGCCTGGTGGTCGTGGCCGTCTATCTCGATCGCATGCCAGTCGGAGGCGCGAAACTTGTCGGCCAGCGGCTCCAGATCGAGGATGTTCAGCACGAGGTCGGTCTGCTGCACCTGGTTGTAGTCCACGATGACGCACAGGTTGTCGAGGCGGTACTTTCCCGCGCTCATGACCGCTTCCCAGACCTGCCCCGACTGCGACTCCCCGTCGCCGACCATGCAGAAAACCCGGTAGGGCCGCCCGTCGAGCCTGCCTGCCAGCGCCATTCCGACCGCCATCGAAAGCCCTTGCCCGAGCGATCCGGTGCTTGCCTCGACTCCGGGAGTCCTGGTTCGGTCCGGGTGTCCTTGCAACAGGCTTCCGAACTTCCGAAACGTCTTCAACCAATCGCGGGGAAAGTATCCGGCGCGGGAAAGCACCGAGTAGAGGCCCGGAGTGCAGTGTCCTTTCGACAGCACGAAGCGGTCGCGCGCCGGCCAGGTCGGCTCGTTTGCTCGATAGCGAAGGACGTCGCCGAAGTACAAGCAGGCAAGGATGTCGATCTCGCTGAGCGATCCACCCGGATGCCCGGATCCGGCCTCGACGAGCGTCTCGATGATGTCCCGGCGCAACTCGCGCGACAGGCCTTGCAGCGCCGCGATGTCGGTCGTTGCCATGCTTGCCCGGTGGCTCCTTTATGGGAAGGTGTCGCTCACTATAGATGCCCGCCGCAGGCCGGGCGAACGCAATGCTGTGGCGTGGGAGACGTTCGAGGACGGGCCGCAGGCCCGCCCTCGAACTCACGAATTCGCGCTTAGATACGGATGAAGCGTCCGCGCATGCCGGGATGCAGCGTGCACCAATAGACGTAGGTGCCCTTGGGGAACAACGACGTGATGGACAAGGTGTATGAGGCTCCGGTAGCCATGACGAGAGCGGACCCCCATGCCTTGTACGGACCTACAAGCGGCCGCACGTTGTGCGGGGCGAGGTCGTTGTTCGTCCACTTGATCTTGTCGCCCACCCTAACGCGCGGCGCGCTGAGCGGGGTCCCGTCGGGCACGGTCTGGCTCGTTCCCGCAACGAAGGGGGACGGGTTGAGCTGGCCGCTCGGGGTGTACTGGAAGGCGCGGATGTCCACGGCATAGATTGCAGCGTGCGCCGGGATCGCGATCGCGAACACGGACACGAGACCCAGGGTGACGAGTAGCTTCTTCCCCATTGAGTGACCCCTCCCAAAAGTGAACCGAATTGTCCTGCCGAGGGTTTCGACGATATGCCCACAATCTCCTGCCGGCAGGCTTGGGAAAGCCTCTTACCCGGCGACGGCTGTGGTCCGCCGCCACTCTAAGTAGCTACGGATGAACGGATCGAGGTCGCCGTCGAGCACAGCGTCCACTCCGGAGGTCTCCACATTGGTGCGGTGGTCCTTGACCATGCGGTAGGGGTGGAGCACGTAGGAGCGGATCTGCGACCCGAACGCCACGTCGCGGCGCTCCCCCCGCAGCTCGTCGATCTTGGCCACGCGCTCCTCGCGCATACGCTCGGCGAGCCGTGCCTTGAGGACCTTCATGGCGACCGTGCGGTTCTGGAGCTGCGAGCGCTCGGTCTGGCAGGTAACGACCATCCCGGTGGGCAGGTGGGTGATACGCACCGCCGAGTCGGTCGTGTTCACCGACTGGCCGCCGGGACCGGAGGAACGGAACACATCGAGCCGTAGGTCGTCCGGCGGAATCTGGACGGCCTCGTCCTCCTCGATTACCGGGATCACGTCGACGGCGGCAAAGGAGGTGTGCCGGCGCTTGGCCGCGTCGTAGGGGGAGATCCGCACCAGCCGATGCACGCCGCGCTCGGCCGTCAGCAGCCCGTAGGCAAAGCGACCCTTCACCACCACTGTCGCGCCCTTCAGCCCGGCCTCGTCTCCCGGCTGGGCCTCGAGCACGTCGGCGTCGAAGGACCGGCGCTCCGCCCATCGCAGCACCATCCGAAAGAGCATCTCCGCCCAGTCCTGGCTTTCGGTGCCGCCGGCGCCGGGGTGGATGGACACGATCGCGTCGGCCTCGTCGTAGCCGCCGGAGAACAGGGTGCGAATCTCCAGGTCGCCCAGCTCCCGGCGAAGCCCGGCGAGGCCGGTCGCGATCTCGTCCTCGACCGAGGAATCGTTCTCGCCGAGCGCCATCTCGTTGAGTAGCGCGAGATCGTCCCGGCGGCCGGCGAGCCGGTCGTAGAGCGCAAGATCGTCGTCGAGTCGCGCCAGCTCGGACATCAGTCGCCGCGCGGAACCGGGGTCGTCCCAGAGATCGGGAGCGGAGGTTTGGCGTCTCAGCTCGTCGGCGTCGGCGCGCTTGCGGTCTACGTCAAAGAAAGGCCCTGACGCCGTCAACGGCGGTTTTCAGGGCCTCTAGCTCCTGCGAGTAATCCGTCGGCATCACGCAAGAAACGATACCAGATGGGTCGGCGAACCTGGCGGCAGTCGTAGTAGGATGACCTAGAAGGCCCTAATAGTTTGGGGAGCGTTCAACTGCTCATCACGGACTCAGAAAGGGGCCTCTGATGACTCGAACAATGCGCGCTTTGGTCGCGCTGGCCATCATCCAAGTGCTGGTGATCTTGTATCTGGCCTGGACGGTAGAGGATCTCGGGGAGCGCCTCGAGTCCGTGAGGCTTCAGGCGAAGAAGGCAAACCAACGAGTGTCGGACAGAGTCGCATCTGAGTCAGAGATTCGTCGCCTTCTGGCCGCCCAACACGACGCCGACGCAGCCTTGCTCAGATGCATCGAGGCCGATCGTTCGACCCGCGCAGAGGATCCGTCACCTGCCCGTGCTTCCAGCGCTGCGGAGGTAGACCGGATCTGCAAGGCTGCCGCCGATCAGTTGAACACGGCCGCGCAGGGTTAGGGAGAGGACGGGAACGAATCGCACCTCATGCGGGTCACCCCGGAACGATCGGCGGCCGCGCTGAGCGGGGATAGCCCGCGTCGCGCGGTCCGCTAGAATTCGCAAGTTGCACCGCGAACCGTCATTGCGCTTCATCGAGAGATCGAACTGTCATGAGATCGCGGTCCTCAACTGACCGCACGTCGCTTGCTGACAGCGTGACAACTGCTTGCGACCGACCTGAGCCAGTCACAAACTCGACCTCGAAGCCATCGGGTTCGTAGAACTCGACGACCGCGCCGAGATCCCCCTTCCGAAGGCCGTGCTTCGGAAGGTCCCGGTTGAGAACCACTGTGTCATGAAGGTTGAAGGTCATGGTCGTCCTCCCGGGAACGCGGTGATGAACCGCGGGAACTCCTCGTCGCTAAGGATAATCCAAACCGACACGACCTCGACTCTCTTTCCCGCCGGGCCCTTCAGAAAGCCTGTTACCTCGTACTTCTGTCCGAAACGAGTCGCCTGCACCGTGCGAGCGATTCCCGTGATCGCTTGCTGGCGCAGATCGGCGCTGAGAACACCCCAATCCTCCTGGGTGTAGCCAAGGCCAGCTAAGAACGCCGCCTTGAACCGCCCGACAGGATGGGATGGCGAAAGAAGGTAGTCCCGAAGCTTGCGCGGTTCGACGACAGCATGATCCGCATCCGGAAGAGGCATGTCGACAGGCTACATTGACGGTGAGACATCACCTTTCCAGAGCGGCAATTGTCCGTTCAACGGACGGATAGGCGACTCAGCGGCGACGCATCGCACAAAACGCGATCGGCGTCCGTCGTAGTCGCAAGTTCTACGGCCTCGGCCAGACAACCAGAACGTGCGCGTAGATCTGGGTCGTGCGATCAGCCTCTTGTTATCCTTGCCTTCAGGAATGGAGCACAAAAGATCGGCGGGGGGGGGGGGGGCGCCGGCGGCGGCCC
>JBKKBZ010000046.1:0-13146 GCA_046713235.1 Actinomycetota bacterium
AGAGGCTCCTGTCTCAACAGAACGAGATGGACGGCATGCTGTTCAAGATGCGCGACGATCCTCGGATCACGCGCGTCGGGCGGTTCTTGCGAAAGACGAGCCTGGACGAGCTTCCGCAGCTTTTCAACGTCATCGCCGGCTCGATGAGCCTCGTCGGCCCGCGTCCGCCGCTTCCCGAGGAAGTGAAATTGTACGACGCCCATCTGGGGCGCCGGCTGCTCGTGAAGCCGGGGATTACCGGCTACTGGCAGGTGAGCGGTCGCAACGACCTTTCGTTCGACGATTACGTGCGATTCGACTTGCTCTACGTTCAAAACTGGTCGATCGCGCTCGACCTCTACCTCATCGCAAAGACCATCCCCGCCATCCTCACGAGCCGCGGGGCCTACTAGCCCGCAAGCGATCACGGCCGTCCCTTGGGGCCGTCGACTATTTTTGTTCCATCTCGCCACCGGAGAAAGAGAGCCCATGTCACCAGCCAGCATGATCACGCCCCACGGCGGAGAGCTCGTAAATCTCATTGCCGGAGAAGAGCGCGCAGCCGAGATCCAGGTCGCGTCGCGCGAGTGGAAGTCCTGGGATCTCACCGAGCGTCAGGTGTGCGATCTCGAGCTGTTGCTCAACGGCGGCTTCTCGCCGCTGCGCGGCTTCATGACCAAGGACGACTACGACGGAGTATGCGACAAGATGCGTCTTGCCGACGGCACCCTCTGGACCATTCCGATCACCCTCGACGTGTCCGAGGAGTTCGCGGCGGATCTGACGTCCGGGTCCACGATCGCCTTGCGCGATCCCGAAGGAGTCATGCTCGCCGTCTTGCACGTCGAGGACGTGTGGCGCCCGGACCTCGCGGCGGAGGCCGGGCGGGTCTTCGGATCGCAGAATCCCGAACACCCCGGAGTCGGATACCTGCTCCGCCAGAGCAATCCCGTCTACGTCGGAGGCAAGATCGAGGGACTCCAGCTCCCTTCGCACTACGACTTCAAGGAGGACCGGCTCACGCCTGCGGAGGTGCGCGCCGACTTCGCCCGGCTGGGCTGGCGCAAGGTCGTCGCCTTCCAGACGCGCAACCCGCTGCACCGCGCGCATTACGAGCTGACGCTGCGGGCCGCCAAAGAGGTAGGTGCCAACTTGCTCATCCATCCGGTGGTCGGCATGACCAAGGCGGGCGACGTGGATCACTACACCCGGGTGCGTTGCTACGAGGCGCTTCTGTCCCGGTATCCTCACCACACGGTCAAGCTGTCGCTCCTTCCGCTCGCTATGCGGATGGGCGGGCCGCGCGAAGCGGTGTGGCACGCGATCATTCGCAAGAACTATGGCTGCACTCACCTCATCGTGGGACGTGATCACGCAGGCCCCGGGAAGGACTCGAGCGGCACGCCCTTCTACGGGCCTTACGAGGCGCAGGAGCTGCTGCAGAAATACGAGGATGAGCTGGGCGTGGCGATGGTGCCGTTCCGGCAGATGCTCTACCTCGAGGATCGTGATGTTTACGTCCCCGAGGACGAGGTTCCCGAAGGCGTACGAACGCTCGACATCTCCGGCACTGAGCTCCGCCGCCGGCTCGCCGAGGGCAAGGAGATCCCGGAGTGGTTCAGCTTCCCGGAGGTCGTCCGCGAGCTTCGCAAGAGCAGCCCGCCACGGCATCGCCAAGGATTCACCGTGTTCTTCACCGGCCTCTCCGGCTCCGGGAAGTCCACGATCGCCAACGTTCTCCTGGTGAAGTTCCTCGAGATGGGAACCCGGCCGGTGACTCTGCTCGACGGCGACCATGTTCGTAAGCACCTGTCGTCCGAGCTCGGGTTCTCCAAAGAGCACCGCGACATCAACATCCGCCGGATCGGCTACGTCGCCTCCGAGATCACAAAGAACGGCGGCATCGCCATCTGCGCTCCGATTGCCCCGTACGACAGTGTGCGCAAGGAGGTTCGTTCGATGATCGCTCCGCAGGGTGGATTCATCCTCGTGCACGTCGCGACGACCATCGAGGAGTGCGAGAAGCGTGATCGTAAGGGTCTCTATGCAAAGGCTCGGGCGGGGATCATCAAGGAGTTCACCGGTATCTCGGACCCGTACGAAGACCCCGTGGACGCGGAGCTGGTTATCGACACGGCCGAGATGACGCCGGAGGAAGCCGCACAAGAGATCGTGCTCCACCTAGAGCGCGAAGGATACGTCGGCGCCGACGGGTCGGAGGGCTGAGCCGTGGATCGCGGCGAAGATCTACGCCGGATCGAGTCGGCGCTGGCTCTCGCCGGGGAGTTGCTGCAGCCGTTTGCGTCGAAGGAGTTCATGATCGAGCGCAAGGCCAACGGCGATCCGGTGACCGAAGCCGATCATCTCGTCAACGATGCACTTGCCGCCGTGCTGCCCCGTGCGGGTGAGGGGTGGTTGTCGGAGGAGACGGCCGATGATGCATCCCGACTCGACCGCAGCCGGGTCTGGATAGTAGATCCGCTCGACGGCACCAGGGAGTTCGTGATGGGCCTGCCCGAGTGGTGCGTGTCGGTGGGGCTCGTCGAGGACGGTGTCCCTGTGGCCGGCGGCGTATGCTGCCCGGTGACCGATCACCTTATGGTAGGTTCGATCGAGGACGGGGTCCGGCTCAACGGCAAGCCAGTGCGCCCGAGCGGTCGCAGCGATCTTGCCGGCGCGCTGGTGCTGGCGAGCCGCAGCGAGGTGGATCGCGGCGAATGGGCTCGGTTCGAGAACGCCGGGTTCGAGATCCGTCCCATGGGCTCGGTGGCCTACAAGATGGGCCTCGTCGCGGCCGGTCTGGCCGACGCAACCTGGACGTTGGTGCCGAAGAACGAATGGGATGTCGCGGCCGGGACCGCCTTGGTCCGGGCGGCCGGGGGGCGGGTGTGGACCCCCGGTGGAGGTGCTCCCGGGTTCAATCGGGCCGACACCTTGCTCCCGGGTCTCATTGCCGCGCCGGCCGGCCTTGCCGGTCCGGTCGAACAGTTTCTCCAGCCGTGGACCGCGTCGGAGAAGGCGGAGATGCGATGAAGATTCTCGTCACCGGGGGAGCCGGGTTCATCGGCTCGCACATAGTCGATCGCCTGCTCGCAGAGGGCCACCACGTGGCAGTGCTCGACGACTTCTCCAACGGCCGCCGGGAGAACCTGAACTCTGCGCTCGCGGCAGGAGACCCGGTGATCTACGAGATGGACGTGCGCAGCTCCTCGCTCGGCGACGTATTCGCCGCAGAGAATCCCGAAGCGGTTGTCCACTTGGCCGCGCAGATCGACGTGCGTGTGTCGGTTCGCGATCCCATTCACGATGCCGACGTCAACGTCCTAGGGACGCTCAACATCTTGGAGCGGGCTCGGGAGCACGGCACGCGGAAAGTCGTCGTGGCGTCATCAGGCGGATGTGTGTACGGAGAGGCTCGCGTCCTGCCCATCCGGGAGACCTTCCGCGGCCGGCCGGAGTCCCCATACG
Source organism: Actinomycetota bacterium (assembly GCA_046713235.1). Classification (GTDB taxonomy): domain Bacteria; phylum Actinomycetota; class AC-67; order AC-67; family AC-67; genus JBKKBZ01. Next base: position 3,448 of record JBKKBZ010000046.1, read on the forward strand.
GGATCAGCAAGCGCGTGCTTCACGACTATCTTGCCTTCTATCGCCACACCCACGGCCTCGACTCGACGGTCCTGGCGCTGTCGAACGTCTTCGGGCCCCGACAGGATCCCTACGGAGAAGCCGGGGTCGTCGCGATGTTCATAGGCGCAATGCTCGGGGGCCGCGAGACGACGATCTTCGGGGACGGAACGCAAACGAGAGACTTCGTGTTCGTGGCCGACGTTGCCGACGCGTTCGTTCGGGCGCTGGGGGGCGCGTCGGGGAAAGTCTTGAACATTGGAACCGGGATGGAGACCTCGGTGCTGGACCTGTGGAACGGGTGCGCTCTTGCCGCCGGCTACGGGGGCGAACCGCGGTTCGCCCCGCCGAGAGCAGGCGAGCTGGCGAGAGTTGCACTCGACCCGAGCAGGGCACGAAAGGTCCTCGGATGGTCTCCTGCGATGCCGGTCGCCCAGGGCTTGCGGCTCACGGCGGAGTTCATCGCGAAGCACCGACTGCGAAATGAGGCTCCCGTCTCCTCATGAGACCCGGGCGGTGGTCTCGGTCCCGAGGGGCCGTCCTGATCTGGGCCGTTGTCGTTTTAGGAGCACTTCCGGCCTGCCCGGGGGCGGAGAAGAAGAATACGCGCGCTCCCAATGCCTCCCGGCTCTATCCCGGGCCTCAGGTGGATGCGACCAAGCACCCGTTCGGGATCAAATGGGACTGGTCCCAGGCACGCGAGCACGCCGCGTTTCTCTCCCGCGTCGCCGGTGGAGCGACCTGGTTCAGCGTGACTTGGTGTGACGTCGAGGCGAGCAAGGGAATACGCGACTGGCGCCGGAACGATGCCGTGGTGGAGGCCGCCCAGAAGCTCGGGTACGAGATGTACCTTCGCCTCCGGGTGGGGTCGTGCTGGGCCACAGGCGGCAGGGCCGGATCGTCTCGACGGAGTGCGCCCTCCGCTCCGCCGAAGGACCGCAAGGCCTATGAGCGGTTCGTCGCCGAAGCGGTCGCCCGGTATTCGGTCAAGGGCGTGCATACCTGGGCGATCGAGAACGAGATCAATGCCCGGAACTTCTGGACCGGGAGCACTGCCGAGTACGAGGCCTTGGCGGAGGCCGTCGCTCCGGTCGTGCGCCGGTCGGATCCCAAGGCTCGCATCTTCGACGCCGGTTTGAGCAGCGAGGGATATGGCGTTGCCATTGCGCAGCGGTTGATGGACGACGGTCGCGAGGACGAGGCGGTTGCATTCTACCGGGCTTATTACGCTCGGAGATTCATCGAACCGCGATTTATCTTCAAGCAAATCTCGACGCCCGCGGGGCTGCGCAAGGTGCTGAACAGCCCGCGCGCACGCCGGGCGAAGTGGGCGCTGCGCGTCACCGCCGGTTTGCTGGAACGCAAGGTAATCGACGGATTTCAGCTCCACTTCTACGAACGGTTTGATCATCTAGACGACGTCCTGCGACACATCAAGAGGGATCTGAAGATCGGCGCTCCCATCGAGGCATGGGAGGTCGGCGTCGCCTGGCCGGGGAAGGACTACGATGCCCGCGCCCACGGCGTCGAGACGGCCAAGCTGCTTTCATCGCTTCTCGCCGCCGGGATCCGGAGGGCGATCTACTTGCCGCTGCGCTTCTCCGAGACGCGACCTCGGGAGATCTGGCGGGGACTCTTCGACACCGATGACGCGCCGCGACCGGCATCGGAAGCGTACGAGACGCTCGTTGAACGAATGTCCGGCGGTTCGGGGTGGGCGCCGGTCGCAGGCCGTCGCCTGAACGGGGTGGTGTTCCTGGGCGAAGGGAGTGTGACCACCGCCGTCGTTTGGAGTGGCGGCGAGGCGAAGATTCCCGGATCGGAAGCTTTGGCGCAAGCGATCGATCTGACGGGGGAACCCGTTGCCGTATCCGGCGGTTTGACCATCGGCCCCGAGCCGGTGCTCGTGGTGTGGAAGCAGTCGGCCGGCAGCCCGCTGCAGGTTGCGGCGCGGCTACGCATTATTTGAGGAAGGCTACCGGGATGGGATCCAAACAGCGCAAGACGCTGGTGGAAGACCGGTCTACGGTCGCCCGTTTCGCGGCGCGCGTCGGGCGTCATGTCTCCTGGGGCCGTAGCCAGGGTGTCGGCCGTCTCATCGAGGAGGATCAGCTCAATCCGCTTGAGCGACTCTCGAACGCGGCGCGAAAATGGGCCTGGCGTCGTGCTCACGGCCGGCCCCCGGGAAGCGCGGTCCCCGTCTACCTCGTCGGGCTGCAGAGATCCGGAACGAACATGGTGGTGCACGGTTTGGAGGCGGCGCCGGAGTTCGAGGTGCACAACGAGAACGATCGCGCAGTCTACCGGCGCTTCCGCCTGCGTTCCGACGCCGTGGTTCGAGACGTGGTCAAGGCATGCAGGCATTCCTTCGTGCTGTTCAAGCCGTTGTGCGACTCCCACCGGGTCGACGAGCTTCTCGACGGGCTCGACACGCCCTCCGCGGGCAAGGCTCTGTGGGTGTACCGGTCGTTCGAGGGACGGGTCCGCTCGGCGGTTGCGAAGTTCGGCGACGACAACCTCACCGTGATGGAGTTGATCGCGGAGGGACGAACGGAGAACCGGTGGCAGGCACAGCGTCTGTCGCCCGACAGCCTGGAGCTCATCCGCAGCTTCGACTACGAGACCATGACGCCGGAGTCCGCCTCGGCTCTCTTCTGGTTCGTGCGCAACGCGATCTACTTCGAGGCCGGCCTCGACACGCGGCCGGACGTCATGCTGGTCGCCTACGAGAGGATGCTGGCCGACCCCGACGGCGTGATGCGCGCGGTGTGCGACTTTCTGAACTTCCGGTTCGACCCACGCCTCACCGGCCATATCGCCCGGCGGCCGACCCCTCTTCCGAGGCCGCTCGCGATCGACCCGCGCATTCGGGAGCGGTGTGAGGACCTGTCGGCGCGACTCGACGAGGTGGCCCAAGCCCACGCCGCGGGTGCGCGACGGGGAATGGAGGGCGCGTGAGCGGTGGCCGCGCTTCGTCGGGTGGTGTCATACGGCAGTCCGGTCTGGCCGGCCTCGCGGCCACCGCCGGGCTGAGCTCGGCCCTTCTGCTCGACGTCGCGATTGCGGCGTTCTTCGGAGCCGGGCGTGAAACCGATGCGTTCTTCGTCGCGGCACGGATCCCGCTCGGCCTCGGCGGTGTACTGCTCGTCGGCGCGAACCAGGCACTGGTCCCCGCCATCTCCAGGGCGATCGTGCAGCGGGGTGAGGAAGCAACCTGGAAGCTCATCTCCCGGCTGCTCACCGCTACGGTGGCTGCCGGCATTGCACTGGTTGGGATACTGAGTCTCGCTGCCGGCCCGATCATGCGCGTCACAGCCCCGGGCCTGGACGCTTCGGAGTCTGTCCTCGCAACGTCGATCTCCCGGTTGATGTTCGCGGTGATCCCGCTCGTCGCTGCGGCGGAGATTTTGAGAGCACTCCTGAACGCGCGATACTCGTTCGTTGCTCCGGCGGGGATGCCGGTGGTGCTGAACGGCGTCATCATCGGCTTTGTTGTTGCCGGAGGAGGAGCGAACATCCATGCCATCGCGTGGGGATATCTCGGTGGGTTCGCCGCCGAGGTAGCGATCCTCCTCGTCATCGCTTTTCGGAAGGGATTTCGCCTTAGGCCAAGCATGCCCTTCGGTGATCCCGAGGTCGCGAAGGTCGGCCGGCACTGCCTTCGACCGCTGGCTGCGGCGGGCCTGAACCCCATCGCGAGGATCGGCGAGCAGCTGTTTGCCTCCTTCCTGCCGCCGGGTTCGATCTCGATCATCAACTACGGCAATCGGGTGATTCAATCTGTCGGAGGGCCGGCGTTCTTCCGTCCTCTGATCATTGCGCTGCTTCCGCGCCTGACGGAGGCGACGGCGCGCGGGGATCGCCTAGCTATCGAGAGATTCACGCGTCTCGGCCTGCGGCTCATGCTGGCCGTGTCGATTCCTCTCACAGCCTTTATGGTCGTGCTGGTGAAGCCGGCCGTCTTAGTTCTCTTCCGGCGCGGCAACTTCTCCCGTAGCGATGCGACTCTGCTGGGGCTTGCGCTGGCGATCTATGCTGCAAGCCTGGTCGGATCGGGGGTCCAGCGGGCTCTGCTGGCCCCGTTCTACGCGCGACTCGATACGCGCACGCCGCTGCGAAACACGGTGTACGGAGTTGCGGCGAACCTGGCGTTGCTGCCGATTCTCGTGCTTCCGCTCGGGCTGCGAGATCCCGATGCGATCCTCGGAATCGCGCTTGCCTACTCGCTCGCCCAGTACGTTAACGTGGCTCATGCCTGGAGCCGGCTGCGCAGCGATATCGGGATGGGCTTTCCAAGGATCGGAACCCTGGCCGGCCGGATCGGCATCGCGTGTGCGATCGCCACGGGCGCGATGCTCGGCGCGGCTCGGGTCGTGGGTCTTTACTCGGCCCGAGGGCGCCTGGCGACCGCATCCCGTGGTGCGGTGGTTGCCGCGGCGGGTGGAGTGGTCCTCGCCGTGCTGCTTCCGCTGATGGGTGGACACGAAGTGCGACATGCTCTCAAGTCTCTTCGCGGGGGGCGAAAGGCTACGGCAGAACAGGTTGCGCAAACCGAGGAGGCGCCGATCGGATCCTAGGGCGACGCTTCGTCTCGCGCGTCCGGCTTGGTCACTTGCTCGAAGTACTCCTTGCGCGTGGATTCGTCGCCGGAATGCTGGGAGATCGCTGCGGTCTTGTCTTCGACGCGCGCGGCCCGGTTGATTCTTCGGGAGCGAAGGCGGGCGGCGGTGGCGGCGAATGTTGCCACCAGGCTGTCCCGGCTGAGTTGCGTCCAGCGTACGGAAAAGCTGTACTCGCCGGCGGCACGTTCGGGCGGCCAGCGGCGATCGACGGCAGCGTTGAGCGCCGAGCGCATGCGCGATGTGCCGAGGTCACGAAAGACTCGATCGGGAACTTCCACTCCGAGGGTCGTACGGGTTCGCTGGAGCATCACCGCGACGAGGCTCGAGGCCCGCCATTCGCGGGCGCGCGCCACGAGCTCGTCCCAGGGTTCGCCGGCGGCGCGGAGCGCGAACTCTACATCTTTGAGGGCGCGCAGGCGGGCACCGCCGTCGAGGGCTCCGTGAACGCACACGTGGAGCGCCGTGTCCACTGGGTCCAGGGTGCGCACGCGCATCCCTTGAATCGACACCGTCCTGGCCCGCTCGAAGAGACCCTCGATCGAGATAGCGAGGGATCTCCGCACCGCGGCGCGATTCAGGAGGTGCCAGTGGACGTCGGCCATGGTTCCGGCCGGCAAGCCCACGTGAAGCTGGCCGCGCTGGTCGTCGCGAATGAGCGTCCAGTTTCGGTCGATGAGGTCCGAGCCGCTGCGCTCGAGGCTCTCGACGGCCTCGCGAAAGGCTTCCTGGGGGATGAGAATGTCGAGGTCGACGTAGGAACGTAGATCCGATCGCGGATACACGATCTCCGTAAGGATTGGGCCTTTGAAGGTAATCCAGGGAATTCCGGACGAATCCAGCACTTTGCCGAGCGAAGCGAGGTCGGCGAGGGCGCGCATATGGATGCTTGCGGCGCGCGCATAGAGCACTCCGAGGGCTTTGATCGTTGAAGGATCGACGCCCTCGATATTTCGGATGCTGAGGTAGACCATGCTGGCCACGCCGTGGATGACAGCCTGCGAAACTAGGCCGGTGAGGTCGCGCCCCGCAACCAGCCGGTCCAGACTTGCGGGCGGGTGACTCCAGTCGTGCTCGGTAGTGCAGGTGCGAAGGATTCTGCCGACGAAGTCAGCATCGAAACGCTCGGTCATTGGGTTGTCATGATACGCCGTATCGAAATGAGGCGAAATCCAAAGTGAAGGCACTTTTCAGACTACGGTGGCCGGTGGGGAAACCGGTCAAGGCCTTGGGTATTGCCGCCCTCGTGCTGGTAGGCGCCCGCCTCTTCTTTGGGGCCCTCGGAACAGCCTCCGCCGCACAGCTTGTCCTCATGATCCTCGGCGCGCTGTTCCTGCTCCTCCTGCTGGTCGTGATTCGGTTCGATTTCTTCGTGGCCTTCATCCTCCTCATCCGTACGTCCGTCGATTACACCAAAGCCGACGCCGCCCCCCGTGCATCAGGGGTGATGGAAGCGACTGCGGCTGTTGCGGTCCTGTTCATGGGTGCGGGCATTGTGTGGATGCTCACGCGCGGCCGTCACGCCCCGCGATTCCGTGCTCCGATGACGGGTCCCTTCCAGGTCTTCATGGTCACCCTCTTCCTTTCTGTCGTGACGTCGACCGTACTGCTGACAAGCCTCACCGAGTTCGCCCGGATCATGGCCGTCTTCATCATGGTGCTCGTTCTGGAGCGGCTGATGATCGATCGGAAGGTAGTCGACAAGGTGCTCATAGCTTGCTTCCTGTCTGCCTTGCCGCCGATTGTCCTTGGAATCTCTCAGGCCCTGAACCGAACCCGGCTCCTCGATGTGGGAGGTTTCGAACGAATCCGAGGCACATTCAGGCACCCCAACCCGTACGCTCTCTACCTTGCCGTGATCATCACCATGGGTGTCGCCATCTATCCGCATCTGTCGAAGATTGGCCGGAGGTGGATGATCTCTCTGTTGAGCATCGCCTTCGTGGCGATGCTCCTGACGTATACCCGCACGGGATGGATCAGCGTTGTGATCGGGCTCCTGATCGTCGGCTTCCTCCAGAGTAAAAAGCTGCTCGGCATCATCTTCGTTGGGATCGCAATCCTCCTTGCGACGGTTCCCTCGGTCGCCGGGAGATTCTCCGATCTGGATGAAGGCCGCTACCTGAAGGGCGGCGCGGCGAAGAACTCTTTGTTGTGGCGAATGGACTACTGGACAGAGGCTCTTCACCTTGCCAAGAAGAACCCCGTCACCGGGATCGGCCTCAAGGGCATCGCATCGAACCTCGATGAGCAGAAGCAGCCGCACAACGACTTTGTACGGGTGTACGTGGAGACGGGTCTCGTGGGTCTCTTCGGATACATCGCGCTAATCGTGGGGCTTGCCCGCACGGCAAGACGAGCACGACGTCGGGCCCGCCCCGGCATCGATCGGGGCATTGCCGTCGGCTTCTCGGGTCTGGTGGCGATCTTTATCGCGTCCAGCATCGTGTCGAACATCCTCTCGCAAGTGGTGTTGCTCTGGTACTTCTATGCGTTCGGCATCGCGGCGGCTGCAGTGTCGCACAAGGCGGAGCCCGTCCGGGTCCCGAAGCAGAACCGCCTGCCGGTGCCCCTGCCGGCCCATTGAGCGCATGAGAATTCTTCACGTCAACAAGTTTCTTTACCGGCGCGGCGGAGCCGAGGGGTACATGGAGGATGTCGCCGTGCTCCAGGGTGCGGCCGGACACGAGGTCGAGTTCTTCGCTATGCAACATCCCCAGAACCGCCCGGCGCGCTACGCATCCCACTTTCCCCAACACGTGGAGATGGAGCCTCCACCGCCGAGCGTTGCGGGACGTGTCCGCGGAGCCGGGCGAATCCTTTGGTCCACCTCGGCCGCCCGGGGTATCGAGACGGTCCTGGACGACTTCAAGCCGGACATCGTGCATCTTCACAACATCTATCACCAACTGTCGCCGTCGATTCTGCGGCCGCTGGCGCGGCGCAACATTCCGTCTGTCATGACGCTGCACGACTACAAGCTCGTCTGCCCGACCTATCAGTTACTCGATCACGGACGGCTCTGCGAAGCCTGTCTGGGGGCGCGGTTTCGCCACGCAGTTCTTCGCCGGTGCAAGGACGACTCGCTGGCTTCCAGCGCTCTCCTCGCGCTCGAGATGCGGGTCCACACCACCTTGCGCGCCTATTCTCCGGTGCATCGCTTCGTCTGCCCGTCCCGCTTCCTGGCGCGGAAGATGGCGGAGGGTGGGGTCTTTCCCGAGCGCATGCGGGTCGTCAATCATTTCGTGGACGTCGCCGGCGTGCCGGTGAAAAAGGCACCGGGGGGTCCGATTGTGTTCGCCGGGCGGCTCTCTCCGGAGAAGGGTGTCGACGTCCTCGTTGAGGCGATGGCACGCGTGAACGGTGCGGTGCTCGACATCGCCGGAGACGGACTCGAGCGTCCGGCCCTGGAGGACCTTGCCGCCGGCGTCGCCCCCGGACGGGTTCGCTTTCACGGCCGCCTCGAAAAGGGGGCTCTCGACGCGCTGATTCGCTCGGCGTCGGTCGTGGTCATGCCGTCGCGCTGGTACGAGAACCAGCCGATGATCGTCCTGGAGGCCTACGGGTGCGGGGTGCCGGTCGTGGGAACAACACTGGGCGGCACGCCCGAGCTGATCGAGGATGGTGTCACCGGGGCGCTGGTCCCCCCGAACGACCCCGAGGCGCTCGCCAAAGCACTGATCGCCTTCGTCGAAGACCCTCGGCGCGCTCTCGCGATGGGGGCGGCCGGGCGGGCGAGGGTCGAGAGCGAGTTCACCCCGGAGCTCCATCTCCGGCGAATCGACAAGGTGTATTCCGAGGCGATCGATGAAGTCTCAAGGCGAAGAAGGGGAACATGGGCATCCGCATCGCAATGATCGGGCAACGCGGCGTGCCTGCGACGTTCGGCGGAATCGAGCACCACGTCGAGCAGCTCGGGGCGAGGCTGGCGGCACGAGGCCACGAGGTCACGGTTTTCTGTCGTACCAACTACGTTCCCGATCGCCGCACCGAGTATAGGGGAATGCGCTTGCGTCACGTCCCCGCCGTGAGCAACAAGCACTTGGACGCGATCGTGCCGAGCGCGCTATCGGCTCTTGCAGGGCTTTTCTCCGGATACGACATCGTCCACTATCATGCGCTCGGCCCGGGAGTGTTCAGTCCGCTGTCCCAATATTTTTCGCGAGCGAAGGTCGTGCAGACGATTCACGGACTCGACCACGACCGGGCCAAGTGGGGTCGCGGTGCGCGCGCGTTCCTGAAGAGCGGAGCCTGGCTCAGCGCCCATGTGCCGAACGCAACCATCGTCGTGTCGCGAGACCTTGCCGCACACTATCGTCGCCGGTACGGACGTAGCGCGGTCTACGTTCCGAACGGCGTCAACGTTCCCGTCCCTCGCGCGGCGAAGCAAATCCAACGGCGCTTCGGCCTAGCCGGCGGCGACTACCTGTTCTGGGTGGGCAGGATGGTTCCCGAGAAGGGTCTCGATCTGCTGGTCAAGGCCTTTTGCCGCCTGCCCGGCGATGTGCGTCTTGTCCTCGGCGGCGGCTCCGGATATGCCGACGAATACGTCGAGGGGTTGAAGCGGCTCGCGGCCGGAGACCCACGCGTAGTTTTCACCGGATACGTGTTCGGGGAGCTTTTGGAAGAGCTGTATTCCAACGCCGCCGCGTTTGTGCTCCCTTCCGACCTCGAAGGCCTTCCGCTGACGCTGCTCGAGGCCGTCTCCTACGGTACCCCGGTGGTGGCGAGCGACATTCCTCCCCATGTGGAGGTGCTCGGGTCCGATGCCCCCGGAGGCCGGCTATTCCCGGCGGGGAATGAAACCGCATTGGGGGCCCTCCTCGGCTCCGTCCTCAGCGATGTTGCAAAGGAACGCGATGGCGCCGATACCCTTCGGGCCCGAGTGCTTTCTCATTACGACTGGGATTCGGCAACCGAGATGACCGAAGACGTCTACGAATCGGTGCTTGGGCGGCGAGCCGGCCGTGTACGCGACGGCCGGGCGGCCGCCGGCGGAGGGCGAGACTGATGTCCACGCGCATCGGCAACGAGACGTCGCCGGCGTCCCGCTCCCCGGCGA
>JBKKBZ010000047.1:0-66080 GCA_046713235.1 Actinomycetota bacterium
GAGGAGCTCCGTCCTTCGAGGAGGATGCCTCGGGCACGGTGACCGCCGTCCACGTCGGTGGGCCGGGTGGGCTGCTCGCGACCTACTCCGGCGCGGGGCCGACCTACATGCTGTCCGACGGCCACGGCGCGGTGGTGCGGTCTGTTGACGCGTCCGGGGCGGTAACGGCCACGTTCACCTACGACGAGTTCGGCGTGCCGACCTCGGCCGACGCGACCAAGTACGGCTACGCCGGCGCCAACCAGAAGGAGCGCGACCCCGACACTGGCCTGGTGCGCATGGGGGTGCGGATGTATGACCCGTCGCTGGGACGTTTCACATCCTGGGACCCGGTGCCGGGTGGGAGCCTGAATCCGTATGACTACGCGGCCCAAGACCCGGTGAACAACCTGGACTTGGATGGGAACAAGGTCGAGTACGACAATGGAGTTGGGAGTGGCTACCAAACGGACGGCTGCTCTTATGCTTCATGCGATCATGGGAGCGGGAACTCGGGATACAGAGCATACTCTGGGCGGACGGCGCCTGCATCGGCCGCGTCTTCCACGTACTCTCGATCGACGAGGAACGCATCGGTGCGCAAGCCGCGCAGAGTGGGAGGATTCTGGAAGGGAGCTCTGCAAGTTGTCAGTGCGGTTGCCTTCGTTGTAGCCGCTACTTCGCCAGTTGGATGGGTGGCACTTGCGGCCGCAACCGTGGGGTTTGTGGCGCAAGAAATCCCGGTACTGTATAGCGACGCAAGTGGGAGTCAGAAATTCGAGGGCCACTGCCTTCAATTTCGTGGGTTCATTTGCCCCACTGGGCAAGCCATTGAGGGGGATTGTGGGTTTAATTGGTGGACAAGCTTCGGAGCAATGTCTCGAATCTTGCGCCTAGCGTATGAGTCATGAGTAGGCCCTCAGAATTGCGCGAGGAGCGACGTCGGCTCCTTCTGTCCCGTGCGGTTGGTGCAGCGACCATTGCGGGGTTGTGGATTTGGCTTGGGGGTCCCTCAGCGCTTGCCTGGCTAATCCCCACTACAATCGCCAGCCTCGCTGCAATCTTTTTTGTCGGCCTGGTAATTGACCGACGAGTCCATTCTTCTCGACCAGCAGACTCCGCTCTGACCATAGTCGCCGCAGTCGATGCTGATCACTCCTCGCCCTCACTCGTTATCACTAGTGGCGAGGGCAGCGGCAGATTCCTCAAGACACTTTCGGCCGGGAGGCCTTCCGGGAGACTCGATATTGTGAGCGGCGGGATCAGATGGAGACCGACGCGGTTGTCGCGCCGCATGGGCTTTGGGTCTATTAGCTTGAGATGGGCAGATAGGAAATCGCTGGCGGTGAAGGCGCTCATTCCCGGGCTTGCTTCTATGTTCTCAATAGTGCGGTGGACCGGGGCCGATGGTTCTGATGTGACCTTCTATGTTCGAAACGGCACTGCAGTCAAACAAGTGCTGAAGGAAAGGAATCTCAGCGCGTAATGGTGGCAGGGCCCCCCCCGGCCCAGCTCAACTTCGTGCGCGCGAGGCGGTGACATCCAGCGCGCAGAACGCCGCCACGGCCGCCAACGGTTTTCACCTCGCCTGGTCGAACGGGTTCGCAACTCGGATACCGTCGAACTTGAGGAGATCGTGGTCGCGACTCCAGATCGTTTCCACCCGAGCGCCGTCACATCAGCGTGACGAGGTGCGCGTCCGGAATGAGGTTGCCCCGCACGACTAACCCCTGCGTCGTGTCCGTCCACACCTCCCAGAACCGCTCCATCTCACTCCCCGTGCGCGCATGCGGCAGGTCTAGTAGCGCGCGAACCTTGCCCGCAGCTTCGGCCGGATCGAGCGGACGCTCGAAGATCGCCGGATGCGTGGCGATCCGAAGATAGGCCATGACCGTCGGCCAGAACAGATAGACGAGATCCGGGCGCGCCACGTTCATGTCCGGGCGTGGGGTTTGGCTTTCGGCGATCGGTACTTCAATAGTAGGTGCGGGCTTCATCGTGGGTTGAATCGTCGCCTCGAATGTCGAGGAGATTGTGCAGTGACTGCTCTCGCTCTGCGGCAAACTTGCGTGCAAGCCGAGCGCTGAGCATTAGAGGTGTGCTCGGCGCTGGTTCGGGATGTTGACCCAAAAGAAGATCCGCCGCGGGACCCATCGTTCGGTGCAAGCTCTTGAGAACGATATCCGCGATTACCTTGGGATCTACAACGAGATCCCAAAGCCCTTCGTCTGACGAAGACCGCCGACCAGATTCTCGAGAACGTGGCGCGATTCGCTAAACGAACTTCCGACTCACGACACCAGGAACTAGGCCCGCTTCGGGGGCCGTTCTGCATGCCATGCGGTTTCTCCTTGATACGCGGCGACTGCGTGCAGAAGAGTTCGCTCGCTCCAGTGCGGGCCCATGAGCTGCCCGCCGATTGGAAGCCGCTCCGCCGAGAAGCCGATTGGAAAAGCAACCGCCGGGATACCGGCAAGGTTGGCCGGAAACGTCGCGCGCGCACAGCCGCCGACGTGAACGTCGATGGCCGTCCCGTCGATCATCACGGTTTCTTGGTCGGCTCGGGGCGCAGGAAAGACCGTGGCCGGCGTGAGCAGGGCGTCGACGTCGGCGAAAGCGCGGCGAAACGCGCGTCGCACGCCGCCGATTGCATCTCTCGCCGCGAGATAGTCATCCACGCTCACCCGCCCGGCGGCTTCGAGCATCGCCCCAAAGAAACCGTCCAGATCCGGACGTCCCCGCATGTCCGCATGAATGTGGCCGAACTCGGCCAGCGTCACCGTCACCCACGACTCGCGTGAGTGTTCCAGCTCGGGCATCGGCGGCGGCGGCACAAGCTCCGCACCGAGCGCAGCCAGCACATCTGCGGCGCGCTCAATCGCGTCGCGGACATGACGAGCCATGTGTTCGTAGGGATGCTGAACCGGCACGGCGAGGCGCATCCCCGCGAGCGGGAGCGGCTCGTAGAACCTCCCGGCGACGCTCCATGCATCCTCGACATCGAAGCCGGCAAGAACATCCAGCATCAGGGCGGCATCGGCAGCGTCGCCGGCAATGGGCCCGGCGGTGTCGAGCCACGGATTCAACGGCATCGCTCCGCGGATGCTGACGGCCCCGTGCGTGGGTTTGACGCCCGTGGCCCCGCAGAACGACGACGGGATGCGAATCGAGCCGCCGGTATCGGATCCGAGTGCTCCTGCGACGATACCGGCGGCAACTGCCGCCGCGGAGCCGCCACTCGACCCCCCCGCGATCCGGCTCGCATCCCAGGGGTTGCGCACCGGGCCGAACGACGAAATGAGAGAGGTTGCACCGAAGGCCAGCTCATGCTGATTGGTCTTTCCGATCACGATGGCCCCCGCGGCACGAAGCCGGCGGACGGCCTCCGCATCGGTTCGTGCGATGTTGCCCGCGTAGGCGGCACACGCGCTCGTAGTCGCGATACCGGCGACGTCGAAAAGATCCTTGACCGCCACCGGAACGCCGTGAAGCGGCCCGCGCTCGCCTCGGGGGACGCCGTCTGCACGTCGTGCCGCATCGAGTGCGTCCTCCAACAGAATCGTGAAGGCGTTGACCGAGGAAGACGCTGCATCCGCCAGACCCACGGCCACAAGATCCGCGCTCGTCGCGGCCCCGGAGCGGACGGCTGCAGCCTGCCGGAGGAGAGCGCCCACGCTATTGGGAAACCGGCGAGACCGGCATCTCGCCGGCCTCGGAAGCCAGCCGGCCACGACGCAAACCCTCCTGTGCCGTGACCTGCAAAGCGCCCACGATCGGAACTGCGGCGAAGATTCCCCACACGCCGAGCAGAGCCCCCCCCACGATGACGGCGAGCAAGACCGTGATCGGGTGCATGTCGATCGCCTGCCGCATCAGATGTGGGGACAAGACGTAGCCGTCGATCGCGTGGGCAACGATGAGCACGACAAGAACGACGAGCAGGAAGGCCGGAGGCTTGGTCACGAGAGCTACAAGCAGCACCGGCAAGCCACCGATCCACGAACCCAGAACCGGAACCAGATTTGCCAAGCCTACGATGACCCCCAGCAACAGCCAGAACGGCATGCCGACCAGCCACAGCCCCAGGCCCGTCACCAGACCGACCACGGCGGAGATGATGAGTCGTGCTCTCAGGAACCCGGTGAAGACTTCGCGAAGCCGCGCGGAGATCGGAGCGAGCTGCGCGCGACGCTCGGCCGGCACGAGCCGCGTGAAGGCCACTCCCATTCTCGGGAGTGCCAGCAGCACGTAGATCCCGAGAAAGAGTCCGACGATGATCACGACTGAAAAGTGGGCGAGTCGCAGCCCGAATGCTGCGAATCGCGATAGCTGCGACGGGAGCAGGTCCGCATTCTCCGTCACGTAGTCGCTGATCGTCCGAGCGATCCCCGAACCCAGCTCGTCTTGCCGCAAGCGTTGTGATACGCGAGCCGCGAGAGATCCACCCTTCTCCAGAAGGCTCGGGAGGTCGGCGGCGAAGGCCTGGCCCTGGCCGACCACGGCGGGAATCCCCACGAACGCAAAACCACCGATGGCGGCAAGAAGAGCAAGATAGACGACGGCCACCGCTATCCCACGGCGGACGCCCCGAGACACCAGACGTGTTACGAGCGGCTGGAGGAGAAGGACGAGGACCAGCGCGAAGATCACCGGCGGCAAGAGGACCTCGATCGTTCGCAGCGCGAGGATGAGGGCGCCGGCCACCACGAAAATCCCCACGAGCGACCACGATGCGATGCCCGCCCGCACGATCAGCTCGCTGGCGGTGGGGAGTCGCTCCTCCGGCAACGGCGGCGCCGCGGGACCGGCGGCGATTTCCTCGATCGCCCCACCCGGGCCGAGGGGATCCGAACGTTTACGCGTCACTGAGGCAAGCGTACCTCGGCGGTGGCTTGCACAACGTTGACGGGGCCCCCGAAGGGGCCCCGACCGAGTTTCGTGGGCCGCGCTACTTGCCGTCTTGGCGGTGCTCCGAGCTCTTCCCCCGCCCCTCACCGCTGCGTCCCGGCGCATCGGCGCTGCCACCGCGGGAGGCAGACGCGCCGCCGTGCTCGGGAGCAGCTTCCTGGTCATCGAGGGCCTCCCCGAGCGCGGTCGCGAAATCGCAGTCTTCGCCGGTCTCGTCGCTTTGCGCGACCTCGCTAACGAACTGCCCAAAGAAGCGCCCGTGCAGCTCCTGGTCCTTGGCTTCGTGGGCCCAAGCAGACACGCAGGCCCCGTGGTTATCCCCGGCCGCACCGGAGGCTTCGGAGCCGCCGCCTCCCTCGCCGGCCCCCTGGGATCCGGCGAGCGCGGGGGGCGCCTCGGGCCGGGAATCCTTCCCGGCGCCGACCGGGTTCGTTCCGGCCGTGGCTCCGGCAAAGGCTGCACCCAGAACGATAAGCGCAGCCGCCCAGGTCAGGATCATCGCCCCACGTCGTCCGTGTCGCATCGGCACTCCTTCCGTAATCATCAAAGCAGGTCTGCCCTGAACAGCGCGTGATACGCCGGAAAGGATACGTCCTCGGAAGGTCGAATCGGACGCCTATCCGAAAAGAAATCGCCTGAGCACGAAGAAAATCCCTCTCTTGCGGGTCTCACGATGGGCAGGGGCCAGGCGCACCTCCGGCTCGGCCGGACCGGCGACCTCGAGGTCGCCGAGCAGCTTCTTGATCATGGCCTTGGTCCGAAGGCGAGCCAATCGCTTTGGTGAAGGAAGCGGTGCCCCAGACGGAACAGCCGGCACGATCTGGTTCACAGACGGAGGCGCGACCACCGCGCCGGGAACCGTGGACGCGGGCATCGACGCAGCGGGGGCCGGCCGGGGTGCCGGGGCGCTCCGGCAGAAGAAGATTTGCGTCACGTAGAGCAGACCGTCTTTCCACACGACCCCGATGCCGACCCGATCCACCGGAGACAGGATCTCCTCGCGATGCGGGGGCGAGTCCATCAAACCGTTGTGGACGGCTTCCACTTTGTCGCCTGTCCCGACGTTTTCCCCCGGATCCCGGCAGCCGTACACGTCGCCGGAGAGCGAGTCGCTGTGAAATGCCGATCCGCGAGCCGCCATGTCCTGGGAATGGCGGCGAGCTTGGTCGGATACCTCGGTGTCCAACGTCAGCGGTGACAGACCGCGTGCGCTTCGTTCATTGTTTATGAGTTCGCGGAAGCGGTGCTCCTCGGCCGTGGCGGCGAGCGCGGGGCGCATGGCAAGGCCGAGCAACATCGCTGTGATGATCGCGACTGCGGCAAACTTGCGTCGTGCTGGGACCTCTCCCATTCCAGCCTCCGTCGGGGTCATAACTAGTCAGCATTGAGGGGGTAACGCGGCATGAAGGAACGGCCGGGTTTACCGCTTCGTGCTCGCTGAGGCCCTTCAGGCTGGAATGAAATGTTTTCGTCGTCGAGTGGTGCGAGCTTCTCCGAAAACTGACGGGAAAACACCCTCGACTCCGTTCACGGGGTGTCGTATGTTCCCCCGACGACGGGCGTCGGGCGCGTCGGAGCGACGGGAGCAAAGCATGGGGCGGGCAATCCGCAGAATGGGCCGGCCGGTTGCGCGGCGAGTGGTGTGGGCCGAGCGAAGGATTCTTCAGGCGATGATGATGCCGGTGGTGATCGTGGTGGAGCGCAAGCTGCGAAGGTCGCTCTAGACCGAGCTAGCGGCGTCTCAGCAAATCCCAGCCCAGGGCGAGGGCAAATGCGCCGCCGACACCAAGTCCTGCTTGAACGGCCCAAACGGGGACCGATTCCGCTCCGGCGGCGATCGACGCCGAAACCAGTGCCGCGGCGGAACCCAGCGCAAGGGAGACGCGCCGTCCGGCGCGACGAATGATTTCTTCGAGCCGCTCCGTTCCGCGGAACTGCACCTGGAGTCGCCCGCCCTTTGCCCCGCTCATCAAGCTCTCTACCGCCGACAGCAAGCGCCCAAATCGTGCCTGGGTCTTCGACGCCTCGTAGAGCAACTTGCTCGGCGAGATACGTGCACGGACCTTGCCGAGCAGATGCCGCGCTAGGTAAGAGCCGGCGATCGAGAACGGGTCCAGCTCCGGATCGAGCTCGGCCGCGGCCAGCTGCATCTGCGCCAGGGCTTTCGCCGTCAAGGCCAGCGACGCCGGAAGCCTCACCTCGTGCTTGAGAGCGACCTGGGTCACCTCGGTGAGAAGCGGTCCCAACTGGATCTCTTTCAACGACAGGTGGCGGTAGCGCTGGAGAATCCTGCCCATGTCGGCGATGTAGCCTTCGAGGTCGATGTCGATCGACGGATCGCGGTCCGACAGCGACAGAATCGCCTCCGACAAGAAGGTCGCGTCCTCCTGCCAGAGCGCCATGACCATAAGCAGCAAGGCATCGCGCAATCCCTGGTCGAGCTCGCCGACCATTCCGAAGTCGAGGAAGTAGATCCGGTCCCTAAACCAGCGAAGGTTGCCGGGATGGGGGTCTGCGTGAAAGAACCCGTCGGACAAGACTTGCCGGTAGTACGACTCGAGCAGTTGTCGCGCGGCGTCTTTACGTTCCCGCCCCTCGGGGGCCTCCCGCATGCTGACGCCACGGATGTCTTCCATGACGAGCAGCCGCGGACCCGTGAATTGCTCGTAGACGATCGGAACGTCGAGCCGGTTATACGAAACCAAGATCTCGCGCATGCGTTCGATGTTCTTCGCCTCGTTCGTGAAGTCCAGCTCGCGGCGCAAGCCCTCGGAGAGATGCTCGGTCATGGCCGGAAGGTCCATCATGCGCCGGAAGGCGTCGCGCCTGGCCGTCTTCTCTGCGAAGAGGCGAAGCAGGTCGAGGTCTTGGGTAATCAGTCGCTCGGCGTCTGGTCGCTGAACCTTCAAAACAATCGGGCTTCCGTCGAACAGCGTCGCGCGGTGAACCTGTGCAATGGTTCCGGCCGCGATCGGCGTTGGTTCGATGGACCCGAAGGCATCTTCCCACGGCACGCCCAGGGAATTCTCGATCGCCCGGACGACTTCTTCCTCGCCGAGCGGCGTAACCTTCTCTTGCAAGGTCTCGAGCTCTTCGATGAAAACGGCCGGAAGCAGATCCGGTCGCGTCGAGAGGATCTGGCCGAGCTTGGAGAACGTCGGCCCCAATTCTTGAAGCGCATCGCGGAAGGAGCGCGCGCGCCGGCGCAGCGTGTCTGGATCCGTCGCGTCGCCGAAGGCGAAATCCTTGAGCCCGTGCCGCGTCATGACCGATGCGATGCGCGCTCCGCGCCGAAGGAGCTGACCCGGGGCCGGCTCGGCGGATGCCGGCTTCTTGGCGGGCGTGGAACTCGAGCCCTTGCGGCGGCGCGTCGCCGGCGGCTTGCGGGGCGGCTCTGCAGCCACCGGTTACCGCCGCCGCTTCTTGCGATCTTTGGGATCGCGCGTATCGACGATGATCACCGTGCACCCCGCCTGGTGCGATACCCGGTTCGGGATGTTGCCCAGAAGGAACTCCTTGCGGTCGCTCATACCGTAATTTCCGATGACGATGGCGTCGGCGTCGAGAGTGTCGGCCGTTTCACATATGGCCTCGGCGGGGCGCTCGTCCTCCACGATCTCCAGGTCGGCGGCGGCAGCCGTGGCTTGCGCCTCGAGGGCTTGCTCCGGCACGGCCACACCAGGTGCATGCACGTGGACGACGGTCAGGCCCGCACCAAAGCACCGGGCAACCTGCGCGGCGAAGGCCACAGCCCGCCCGGACCGCTCACTCCCGTCACTCGTTGCGACGATTCGCTTGAGCATCGGGCGTGATGCTACCGGAAAGGATCCAGCAACCTCACCGCCCGCCACCGGGCGTTTCGCGTAGCACGACCCGAGCGACCAAGAGCCGCTGCACCACTGTGAATGCGCCGAGCACGGCCAGTGCGCCGAGAGCGTACGGCAGCGCTCCCGGGACGAGCAGCCCGATCACGAGGAAGGTGAATCGCTCGGCTCGCGCGAACGCACCCTCCCCCATCCTGGCCCCCCGCGCTTCCGCCTCTGCGCGGACGTGGCTGACGAGGAGCGACACCCCGAGCGCCGCCAGGGCGAGGGAAGCCGGGACGCGATCGTGGCGCAAGGCGAGGGACAGGAACAGACCGCCGAGAACCAGCGCGTCGGAAATCCGGTCGAAGACCGAGTCGAGCCATGCGCCCCGCGGTCCCGAGATGCCGCGCGCCCGCGCGACGGCGCCGTCGAAGACGTCGAGCGCGCCGCCGACCATGAGCAGACAGGCAGGAGCCGCGCGCAACCCGCGAGCGAGCAGCACGGCGACGACGCTGTTCACGGCAAGGGAGGCAACAGTGAGGTGGTCCGGCTTGACGCGGAGCGCAAGCAGTTGCCGGAGTCCCCACCGGTAGGGACCGGCTAGGCCCCAGCGGAGTGCCGGAGCGACCAAGCCCGCGACTTCGCGAGGCTTCGGCCGCCCTCCCGAGGATTGGTCGCCGCCGGGCATCGCCCGGCTAGAGGTACTGGCCCGGAGGGGTCGGCGTTTCTCCCATCCCGGGCGGCAACCCCCGCCGCCGCATCTCCTCGAGCTGGGCCTGGGCGGCAAGCTGCTGGGTGGCGATCGCCGCCTGGATTCCTTGAAAGATGCCCTCGAGCCAGCCGAGCAACTGGGCTTGCGCAAGGCGAATCTCGGACTCCGACGGGGTGCCGGCCGACAGCGGAAGCGCAACCCGATCGAGCTCGTCGGCCAGCGATCCCGACATCCCGGTCTTCAGTTCCTCGAGGACTCGCAGGTGGATGTCCCCGAGCTTGCGGCGGCCGTTCTCGTCGACCGGGGCGCGGCGAACCTCCTCGAGGGTTTCGCGGACCATCATCGCAATCCGCAAGAGCTTGGCCGGCTGCTCGACCGCCGGCCCCTCCGGGTGGGTCGCAGGGCCCTGCTCCCGCGGCTGCTGGGCCTCGGACGGAGCGGTTTGGGATTCCTGGGGCTTGGGCATGGCGCCCATTCTTGCGCCTTCCCCTTGCGGGGGCAACGTGGGCGTCTCTACGACAAAAGCATCAGGAGGATTTCGGCGATACCCGCCGTGTGCCGCGGCCCATCCGACGGCAGGATGTGGGCTCACGGGCGCCTGAGCCGCTGGGCGGGGCTCAGGCGCCCCGCTCCACTTTCGTCAGCCCCCACTTGAGGCCCATCACAACGGCCTCCAGCTTGGAGTGAACCTCGAACTTGGTCAACAGGTTGTGAACGTGCGTGTCCACCGTGCGCGGAGACACGACGAGTCGTCGTGCAATCGCGCGGTTGGACAATCCCTCGGCCAGCAAGCCCAGGATTTCCGTCTCCCTCGGCGTCAGAAGCGAGGCCATCTTGTTCGCCTCGACTTGCTCGGACCGCTCCCGGGCGAGCCGGCTCAGCACCCGCGCAAGCATGTCCCCGGGAATGAGGATCTCCCCCGCCGCGGCTCGTCGCACCGCCTCTGCAACCTCGTTTACGGCGTGAGCCTTGGTGAGGTATCCGCTGGCTCCCGCTTCGGCCGCGTCGGCCAGACGCTCTTCGGCAGGCTCGACGGTGAGCACGACTACCTTGCATTGCGGAAGGAGGGATTTGATCTCACGGGTCGCTTCGATGCCGTCCTTGCCAGGAAGGTTGATGTCCATCAGGACGACGTCGGCGCCTCGGTCTACCGATTCCTTCGCTGCGTCCATACCGCTCAGGACCGGTTCACCGACGACTTCGAGGTCCGGCTCCCGGTCGAGCGCAAGGGTCAGCGCCTCGGCGAAAACGCGATGGTCGTCAACGACGACGACGCGGATCCTGCGGCCGGCCTCGAGGCTGCTCATCGGTTGCCCTCCTCCTGCACTTGCAACTCGCTCAGCACCGGGATGCCGGACAGCATTTCGGACAGTCGCATCCCTTCTCGCTCGATCGTGTCCAGCAGGCGCTCGCGTTCGCCGGATTCCATCGTGTCCCAATCCCGGCGCAAGACCTGGGCGAAACCGATCATCGTGACGAGCGGCTGCTGGAGATCGTGATTAAGACTTCGTCTCGCGGTCATACAGGCTAGTAAGGATAGCCTCTCCGGGCCATGCGCTCCTGATTCCGGTCTGTCGAAGCTTGGGCCGTGAGCGCGCGACGGGGAGCGATCCGCGCCGCGGTGACGCCTGCCGTGGCGATCTTGTTCTGGGCTCTGCTCCTCACGCCCGCCGCTGCGGACGACCTGATCCCCCAGTTGCCGCTGCCGACGCCGACCCTTCCGACGGCCTCCTCGACTCCCTTGCCGACGGCCACCACGCCGCCGGTCGCCACCGGCGTGCTGCCGCTGGGCTCCACTCCCTTGACTGAGCCGGCCACCGCCCCGGCCGGTCCGGGGCCGTCTCGTCCGCAAGGCGGGGCCGGCGGTGGAGCCCCCACCGGCATTTCCGGTGATCGCACGGCGGGAACGCTAACCGGCGTCGGAGTGAAACTTCGTCTGCCGCCGCGCGGCGGCGGTCGCCTGCCCGACGAGGACCCACTTTCCCTCAGGACCTTCGGGCGGAGAGCCGGACGGTTTGGGGGGCCGATGGCGGCACCGATCGGACTTGCCCTGCTCGGGATCGCCGGGCTCGCGGTGATGGCAAAGGGATCGGGGCGCTTCGAGGCAGTCGAGGACGAAAGGAAATCTCTTGACGGTCGCGCGGTCATCAGACTCTGAGCGCGCAGTGACCCTGGGGCCGTCGGCAACGCGCGGCCGCCTTGCCGTCCTCGCCGGCGCCCGGGCGCTGATTCCGGTCGCCGTCTGGGCCGCTTTGTCTGCCTCCACCGTGGACGCCGACGCCGACCGCATCGCAGGTCTGCTCGCGGCGATGATCGCCTTCGGGTTCGTCGCCCTTGCCGTCGCCTCCCGCCGCCGGATGGCCGTCGTGACCACCGCGACGTGGGCGTCCATCGCGGTGGATCTGCTTGTGTTTGCCGCTCTCGTCGAGGCTTCCGGGGGGGCTCGCGGGCCGTTGACGTTCCTGTTCGCCATCGAAGTCCTGGTGGTGGGCATCGTCATGTCGGCCGGAGCGGGGGTTCGTGTGCTCGGTGCGTCGATCGCGATCCTCGCGACGCTGGGCGTGGCACGGCCGTCTGGGCCGACGGCGCTTGCCAACATCATCTCGACCGCCTGCGTCGCCGGGGCCGGTGTCGCCCTGGCCGGGTTCGCTCAGCGGGAGGCACGGCGGCGCGAGGTCGAGCTTGCGGAGATCCGCCGGATCGCGCTGGACATTCAAGACAGCCTCGCCCTCGAAGAGATTCTGGACGACCTCTGTCGCGGAGTCGTGAACGGTTTGCGGTTCACGTCGGCCGCAGTCCTTTTGAAGGAGGCCGACGGAGGGCTCCGATGCAGAGGATCGTGCGCGCTCCCCGGGAGCACCCGCGCCGAGGTGCCGATGCGCGGGCCCATAGCCTCCGCGCTTGCGTCCGGGGGCCCCGTCATCGTGCCCGGCCCCGAGGCCAAGGCATCGGGCGAGCTCATCGGCTTGCTCGGGCCGCTCGGCTACATCGCCGTGCCGATGGGTGGCGAGGGCCTGCTCATCGTGACCCGCGCCCCGCGCCGCCGCGCGATCGGCAGGCGAAGAGGCCGCGTTCGCGCACACGAACTGCAGCCCCTCATGTCCCTCGCCCACCAAGCGACTCTCACCGTCGCCAACGCCCGCCTCCACGAGCACGTCGCGTCGATGGCCGTCACCGACCCTCTGACGGAGCTGGCCAACCACCGGGAATTCCAGCGCGTGCTTGCGTCGGAGTGCGAACGGCTCGAGCGATTCTCTGCGCTTCGCACCCCGGCCCACAGCGTGTCGGTCCTCCTGGCCGACATCGACTACTTCAAGTCCGTGAACGACCGGTTTGGTCATCCAGCCGGTGACGAGGTGCTCCGGGCCATCGCTGGGGCAATCGCAGGCGGCGTCCGGTCCTTCGACCTCGTCGCCCGCTACGGGGGCGAGGAGTTCGGCATCGTGCTCCCGGAGACCGCCGAGGAGGGCGCTCGGGAAGTGGCCGAGCGCGTACGCAAGGCCGTTGCCGAGCTACGCGTCGAGATGGCCGGGAAGATCTATCCCGTCAAGGTCAGCATCGGCGCGGCCACCGCCCCCGAGTTCGGGACGACTCCGCCGCAACTGGTGGCCGCGGCGGATGCGGCTCTGTACCGCTCGAAGGCCCGGGGCCGCAATCGCGTGACGCACGCCGCCGATCTGGACCGGCGAGTCACCCCTATGCGACGGAGGCGTTCAGCGTCTTGACCACCCGGCGGCGTTCAGCGTGACCGCCGGCGCCGTGAGCGGCCTCACCCAGCCCGCTGAGTGGCTGTTCGGCTGCCCGGCGTGACACCCGTTTAGGCGACGCCGTTCGAAACGAGTCGCAGCCCGCGCTCGCGACGAATCGCAGCCCGCTCTCTCGCAGTCGTTCCTCCCCAGATTCCGAACTCCTCGCGGAGCACGGCCCAGTCCAGGCAGCGTGGCTGCACCGGGCAGACGGCGCATCGAGCCTTCGCGTCGGCGACGGCCACAACGCCCTCCGCATAGAAAAGTTCTGGATCCAGCCCACGACATTCTGCTTCATCCAGGTACGGGAACATGCGATCCCGTCTCGTCATCGTTTCGTTCACGGCGTCGGCCCCCTGTCGAACAACTCGAAAGACGAAGGCGGGAAGAGACAAATCCGGGGAAGAATCTGTCCTGCGGGGAAGGAAACGCGGGGAAGAGCAGCCGCCATATTGAGAACCGAAACCCTCCGATGTCAAGACCGGGAAACCTCGGTGGGAAGTCGCTAGCATGACCGCCTCATGAGCGCGGTGGTTCTTGACGTTCGCAACCTCACCAAACGATTCGGCGCAGTCCTCGCCGTCGATGACGTGTCCTTCACCGTCGACGCCGGCGAGACGCTTGGGCTGGTCGGCCAAAACGGTGCCGGCAAGTCGACGACGATTCACATGATCCTCGCGCTCACCACGCCGACATCGGGAACGGTGTCGATTCTCGGACGCGATCCGCATCGCGATCGCGGCGCGCTGCAGAATGTGAACTTCTCGGCTGCCTACACGTCCTTGCCGCAAACGCTGACCGTGTCTGAGAACCTCAGGGTTTTCGCACGTCTCTATTCCGTGCCCGACCCGCGGCGTCGCGTGAGCGAGATCCTCGAGCTGCTCGAGATCCCGCACTTCGCCGGACGTTTGGGCCGTTCGTTGTCGAGCGGCCAGGCGACGCTGGTGCACATGGCGAAGTCCTTGCTCAACCGGCCGCGTTTGCTCTTGCTCGACGAGCCGACAGCATCGCTTGACCCCGACGCCGCCGACCGCACGCGGGGAGTGCTGAAGCGCATCGCCCGAGAGCAGGGGTTCACCACCGTGATCACGTCGCACAACATGCGTGAGGTCGAGGAGATGTGCAACCGGATCGTGTTCATCCATCGCGGAGGCATCGTCGCGTCGGGACCACCCGACGACCTAGTGGCTCGCTTGGGGGCAAAGGATCTGGAAGAGGCGTTCATCCGCGTCACCCGTGGAGGCCTGTGAGCCCCACCGCGCTGCGCGAGAGCGCCGGCCGGGTACGCGCGATCGTGTTTCGTCAAGTCATCCTGTACAAGCGCACGCCGCACCGATGGGCCGATCTCTTCTTCTGGCCGATCATCGATCTCGTCGTATTCGGCTTCATCCAGTTGTACCTGCAGCGACAGCCGGGGGCGCTGCCCAGTGCGGCGGCGTTCTTTCTCGGCGCCGTCATCCTGTGGGATCTGCTGTTCCGGTCGCAGCAGGCGGTGTCGCAAGGTTTTCTCGAGGACGTGTGGAGCCGCAACGTGTTGAACATCTGGTCGACCCCCATCCGGCCGGCCGAGTACGTCCTGGGATCCATCGTCACGGGGATACTCCGAGTCACCGTCGGCGGGCTCGTCGCCGTCGGCATCGCAAGGATCTTCTACGACTTCAATCTCTTCTCGATCGGCGTCGCGCTCGTCCCGCTGCTGCTCGGGCTCACCGCGATGGGCTGGGCAATCGGGATCGTCGCGATGGCAATCATCCTGCGACTCGGCGAGGGAGCCGAGACGGTCGCGTGGGCGCTGGGGTTCGTCTTCCAGCCGATAAGCGCCGTGTTCTATCCCGTGGATGTTCTCCCCTCGGTGCTTCGGCCCGTGGCTCGCGCTGTTCCCGCAACTCATGCATTCAACGGGTTGCGCGCCGTGCTGGCCGGCGAGGGGTTCCCCGCTCGTGACATCGCGATGACGCTGTTGCTCGACGCGCTGTACCTGGCCGGCGCGGCGCTGTTCTTCTCCTGGATGCTTCGCCAGGTGCGCGCACGCGGCCTGCTGGCGCGGTTCGGGGAGTAGCTGTTGCGGCTAGGCGCCGGCGATCGCCTGGAGGCGGAACAGCTCCTCCGGGCCCGGCCCGCCGAGCGCGAGCGACCGGCGGATCTGGCCACCCTCCGCAGACGGCGCCGTGGCAAGGTCGAGGAGCGCACGCAGGTCGGCCGCCCGCTCGGACCATTCCCGGACTTCCCACAATGCGTCTATGAGCCCGGCGCGGATCCGGTATGGATCGATTATCTCCCCCGATAGATACCTGGGACGCTCGAAGGGCCGAAGCTCTTGCAGCAGCGTCGCCACGCCCGGGGTGACGAGTCCGGCGACCTCCGCTCCGGCTTCGAGGAGTCCGCGAACTCGCGTGGACGAAAGGTCCGCCACGCTGGGGTGCAGGGGCACGAGGCTTACCGCGTGAGCAAATCGGCGGTTTTCCGGGGCTGACAGCAGCGCCCGGAGACGCGGGGCGTCGCTCGTCCGCGGGAATACGAGGAAATGCGCCAGGGAGAACAACCGCTCGAGCGCCTCGTCGCGGTCGGCGTACCAGCCCGGGTCGAAAAGCTGCAGAACCTTGTCGCTTCCCGCAAGGAAGAGCAGCTCGGCGTCGGGAAAAGCTCGGGCGGCCGCCTCGGCCTGGTCCACGTACAGCCCGTGGGAAGCGACGGCAACGGCCGACCGGCTCCGCTGAGCCGTGAGGCGAAGAGCCAGAAGCCGATCCTCCGGGATCAATCCCGACGGCTCCTTGCCGGCGACGGCACGCGGAAGCACCAGGACGGCCAGCTCGCAGCCGGATGCTCTTGCCCGCTCGGCAATGAGCTGGTGGGCCGTGGTCGGAGGGTTGAAGGATCCCGACAGGATCGCCACCCGGCCCGGGGTCGTTTGCGGAGCCTGAACGAACCGCAGCTCCGGACTCTCAGTCCCGGCCGGAGTCAGATGGTCCCGGTGCGCGAACATCAGGGAAAGATCGAACGGGTCCATGTCCGCCCATGGTAACGCGGGGTCCGCGCCCGCGCGCGGGGCCCCGGTGGATCAGCGGGTCGAGACGCCCCCATCGACCGGGATAACGGCCCCCGTCAGGTACGCGCCGGCGCGGGAGGCCAGGAAGATCGTGGCACCGACGATGTCCTCAGGCCGCCCCTCCCGGCGCATCGGGATGTTCTCGATCGCCTCGTCGCGGGCCGTTTCGAAGACGAACTTGGTCATCTTGCTCGGGAAGAGCCCGGGTGCAATCGCGTTCACATTGATCGCTTCCCCGACCAGCGCGTGAGCGAGGTGGCGGGTGAGCATGTGGACGCCGGCCTTGCTGGCGGAGTAGGAGTAGTTCTCGAACCAGGGGACCCGAATACCGTCGATGGAACCCACGTTGATCACCCGCGCGGGATCCTCCGGAGACGCCGCGGTACGCAGGAGCGGCAGCAGGCTCTGGGTGAGATGGAAGATGGCCCGGACGTTCAGAGCCCAGACCTTGTCGAACGCCTCGGCGGGGAATTCCTCCAGCGGCGCGCCCCAAGCCGTGCCGGCGTTGTTCACCAGGATGTCGAGGCGCTCTTCGCGCTCGGTGAAGGCGGAGGCGAGCGCCTCCACTCCCCCCGTCGTGGCGAGGTCCGCCGGCAGTGCCCGGCAGTCGCCGGCGGCTCCCAGCTCGGCGGCGACCTCCTTGCACACGCCGGCGTTCCGGCTCGAGATCGTGACGCTGGCGCCCGCCTCGACCAGCCCCCGGGCGATCATCAGCCCGATCCCCCGCGACCCGCCGGTGACCAGGGCCGTCTTCCCGTCGACGGAGAAGAGATCCTTCAGGCTCATGTGTTCCAACTGTAGCGGCTCTGCCGGTGCGACAAAGATCGCCATTCCGCGCGAGCTGCTGCGTATGCTCCCCGGGTGAGCACGAGCCCGGCCGCGCTGTGAAGGACGTGGAGATCGTTTCCATCGGAGACGAGCTGCTGCGCGGCATCGTGCGGGACACCAACCTCAACTGGCTGGCCGTGCGCCTCACCGCCCGCGGTGCTCGCGTCACCCGCGGGGCGCTTCTTCCCGACCGGCCGGAGATCGTGGCCGAGGAGCTGAAACGGGCGCTGGAGCGCGCGCCGGCGCTGATCGTCACCCAGGGCGGCCTCGGACCGACCGACGACGACCGCACGCGTGAGGCGGTCGCGCTGGCAACCGGCCGGCCCCTCGACCCACATGCCGACGCGGAGAAGATCGTGCGCCGTCGCTACCGGGAGCTTCACGAGGCCGGAGCCGTCGCCGCGCCCGGCCTCACGCCGGCGCGCCTGCGGATGACCCTGCTGCCGCGAGGCGCAACCGCGCTCGACAATCAGATCGGCGGGGCTCCGGGGGTCCTGCTTCCGCTGGGCGCCACGACGATCGCGTGCCTGCCGGGCGTCCCACCGGAGCTAGAGTGGATTTACGAGAACTCACTGGCGCCGTTCCTCGACGAGCTTCTTGGACCCGGTGGGCTTCACGAGTGGACGGCCGTAGTCACGACGCACGACGAGTCATCCATCGCCGAAGCCCTGGCCGGCGTGCAGGCGCGTCATCCCCTGGTCTACGTGAAGAGCCGCGCGAAGGCCTTCGACTCCGACGAGGCCGTTCGATTGACCCTGACCGCAAGCGCCGGCTCGGACCTCGAGGCCCGCGCGCTGGTCGATGCCGCGCGAAGCGACGCCCGGCGGGCCCTGGGCGAGGCCGGGGTGGGGTTCGAGTCCGATGACTGACCGCCCCCCGCCGGGGTTAGACCCGCTCGTACCAAGCCGACCAGGCGTCGGCCGGCAGACCGGTCCGCCGTGAGCCGCGGGCCCGGGGCGAGATCGCCCTGCTCCGCACCGCCTTGGACGTACCGACCTTCACCACCGCGCGCCGCGCTGTGTTCCGCAGTCCTCCTAAGACCGCGGTTCCGTTTACTACTCGCATCATCGTCATGTCCGGCACCTTATAGTCCGAGCCGGGCTATGTCAAGTCAGACTAGTGTGGTTCGGCTTATTCCATCGTGAAACGGCTCTGACCTGGGAATTCGTTGCCCTCCTTCCTTGATTAGTCCGGCTCGGACCACGTAAAGTCGGCCCATGCCCGACACCCGGCGCCTCCCGACCACCTCATACGCCGTGCTCGGCCTGCTCTCGATCTCATCGCCGATGTCGGGCTACGACCTCGCCCAAGCCGTCGATCGGTCGGTGGTGAACTTCTGGCCGATCTCGCGGTCGCAGGTGTACGGCGAGGTGACGCGGCTGGAATCTCTCGGCCTCATTGGCGGGACCGATGTCGCCCAGGTCCGGGTGCCCGACAAGCGCGTCTACGAGCTGACGCCGGACGGGGAAGCCGCCCTCGACGCCTGGGCGTCCGACGCGCGATACGAGCCCGACCGGATGCGCCTGGGGTTCTGCATCAAGATGTTCTTTGCCCACCGCATACCGCCGGAGATCCTCCAAGCCAACCTCAAGAAGTACCGGGATGAGAACGTCGAGCACGGCGAGTACCTCCGGTCGATCGTAGACATGCTCGCCGACATGCCCGAGTCCCAATACGTGCGCGCGACCGCGCAGCTCGGCCTGCGCGTGGCGGACTCCGTCGTCGCCTGGGCCGACGAGCTGCTTGCCTCTTTCCCCGGTCACGGAGTCTTCGAGAAGGCCGACCACGAGAAGGTGCATGCGCGAGCACGCGAGCTGTTGCAGAAGGCGCCGCCGGCCCCCCGAGTAAACCCCCGCGGCTAGCTTCCTTCGCGCGCCGCGGCTTGCGCCGGCCGACCTTCTGAGAGTGCGACGATCGCCTGGGTCACCGACATCGCCGCAACCAGCTTGCCATCGCCGTCGGTGATCCTCACGTCGAGCACCATCGTGCGACGCCCGGCGTGCAACGCGTTCGCCTCGGCGCGCAGACGCATCCCGGGGACGACCGCTCGAAGGAAGTTGCACTTGAACTCGATCGTGGTGTGCGTGTGATCGTCGTCCAGAGCCGGGAACGTTGCCCATGCCGCCGCGGTGTCACCGAGACCTGCGATTGCGCCGCCGTGACCGTAATCACCGGGATGGAGGAACTTCGGCCCGGCGACGGCGGTTGCCACGGCGAAGCCGGGACGCGCCTCTTCGATGCGCACACCGAGCGACTCGACGAAGGTGTTGCGAAAGATCGCCTCTTGCCGGGCGATTGCTTCTTGTGCCCTCCCCGCTATCGGGCCTTCGATCTCCGCGTCGCGCCAGGTCATCCGTGGCACAGGCCGCCGGCGAGGCAGGGCAGGATGTGAAGATTCACTAACGTCGGGCTATTCGTGGCTTGTGCATACCCATTGGCCTCGGTCAAGCACAAAAACAACTCAAGCCCGGCCGCGCGGTCGGCGAATTCATCGAAGATCGGAGGTTCGGTGGTGCCGGGATTGGTAAAGGTGAATCCTGCGCCTGCCGTGCGCGCCACCTCGAAGAACGCCCCACGAGCGCTTGATACGGTCACGCTGCGCAGCGTAGGCGCTGATCATCAAGGCCGCAAAACCACCCGAACACGGCGCACATGCGAGGGTAAAGCGGAACGAGCGGTAATTCGGCCGATCCTTCCGGCAGGAACCCCGCTACCGAACGCGAACCTCTGTCGTTGATACCGTCGTATAGGCGGTGCAGGCACGGTGCGCCGGCGTATGCCGCTCTTGGCGAGAGTAGCGCAAGGATCGGTAGACGCATGGCGCAACCCAGAAGGGTAGGAGTCATGCGCGACAAGAGAAGCTTTGCAAGCCGGCTCGCCGGGCGAGCCCTCGTCTTGGTGTTCGCTTTCGCCCTTCTCGGCGGCAAGCCGGCCTCCGCAGTTCTTATCGGCGACAGCTGCGCAGGAGTCGGCAGCGATGCCGCCGACACGCAGGCCAGCGCCACCCCCCTTCAGCAACCCGCTACGGTGTCCGGATCCTTCTGTGAGGGCGATTTCGCATCAGACACAGTGGACTGGTACAGCCTCACGCTGACCGCGCCCGGAACGTTGCGGGTGACCTTCACCCATGGGGGCACTAACGCAAAGCTCTATTCCCCTACCGGCACATCGATCGCCGCACCGGTCGGGGATCCGAAGCAATGGGCGCTCCGCGCACCGGCGGGCCGGTGGACCCTTCAAGTCACCGGCGGAGGCATCAACGAGTACGGCTTCGCCTATGCCTACACGCAACAAAGCGACTGCAACGGCACCGGCGGCACCGACACTACGCCCCGGGATGCCGGTAACACGTCGGCGACGGCTTCGGAGATTTCGATCTCCACCACCCCCACCTGTTCCGGACGAATCTGGGCTGCTCCGGCATCAACTCTCCCGGCGACAGACCCGCACGACTGGTACCTCGTGACTGTGACGGCAGGCTCAACGCTTCGCGTCGAACTAGCCGCAACCGTCGATTACACCGACGGCTGTGGAACGAACTGCGGCGGGATCGACAGTACTTACGCCGTCGAGATCCGCACGAAGGCTGGCACGCTGGTGGGCACCCGCTCAACAGGAAAGTATCCCGCCCAGACCGCACGAGCCGAATACCCCGTGACACAGACGGGGGACTACCTCGTTCACGTGTTCTCTACCACAGCCCCCACCGGAGACTGGATCTACAGCATGACCATCACGGCGCCCACGGTGCCGAGCGTGGGCTTGGGCAGCGTTGTCAAGGACTGCGAGGCGGCTAGTGGGGATGCCGGAAACACGTCGGCCGCCGCGACCGCTTTCCCCGAGCAATTCGGCGAGCACTCTTGCACCGGGACCCTCGGACTGAACCCACCGACAGACCTCGACGACTGGTACTCGTTCAGGATCAACCAAGCTGCGCCCGTCATAAATATCGTGGGCGTAGCAGACGGGACTCTTGCCTTCGCCATGTCCGTCTACGAGCCGGGTGCCACCGTGGCGAAGAAGAGCGTCGCGGTAACGGGAACGGCGCCGGGCACGATGAACGTGCCGGGTACCAAGCTCGGGCTCTGGAAGCTGCAACTCCACAGGACGAGCGCCGCCGGTGGAGCCTGGGCCACTTTCGTGGACAAGCTCGCCGGACTCGGCTTACCCCCCTCGGGGATTCCGACGGTGTCGCCCGTGATCACCGACTGCGCCCAGTCGGGAGACGCAGGCAACACCCTGGCTAGTCCCAGGCCGTTGCAGCTTGTGTTCAACCAGGGCACCGCATGTGCGGGAACGCTCGGCACTCCGGCGACCGACATCGACGACTTCTACTCTTTCGCCGCTGCCCAGGGTGCCGGCCTTCGCATCGTCGCGGTCGGCGACGCAGCCCTTGACGTGTCGGTGTCTGTGTACGAGCCCGGCGCGACCGTCCCGAAGAAGACACGGGCGCAGAGCGGAGCTACGCCCGAGATCATCAACATCCAGGTCTCCAAGACCGGCACATGGAAGATGCAGATCCGCCGGGCATCCGGCGCAGGCAACTACCTCTTCTACATCGATGTCGTCAACGTCAGCACCCACCAGGTCGGCGACATTCCGCCGTCGGGGGTTCCGACGGTGCCGGCGGTGAGTGTTAAGGACTGCAACCTGCCGGCAGACGACGCCGGAAACACGAACGCAACCGCCAGCGCGGCTCCCGCCTATCTGGGGGACTACGCCTGCGTCGGCAGCCTCGGCCAGACGCCGACGACCGATGCCGACGACTGGTACAAGTTCGACGTCACAACCCAAGGCTTCCGGCTGGTCGCCTCCGGCAACGGCGTCCTGGACTTCTCGGTATCGGTTTACGCCCCGGGTGCCACGGTACCCACGAAGGTCAGCAACCAGAGCAGCCTGAACCCCGAGGTCATCAACATCGCCGTGCCACCTACGCGGAACGGCACCTGGAGGGTGCAGCTTCACAGGATGAGCGGAGCCGGCAACTACGCGATGCTCATCGACACCCTCGCCGGCAACACCTCGAGCATTCCCCCCTCGGGGATCCCGACGGTGAATCCGACGGTTCCGCCGGTCCCGCCGGTCCTCGGCAACGCCGACCAGTGCAAGGGCAGCGGAGACGCAGGCAACACCAGCACGACTCCGCATCCGATCAGCGCCACGACGGCCTGCTACGGCAACCTCGGCGCACCGGCAACCGACACACAGGACTGGTACTCGTTCCCGGCCGCGGCCGGAATGGACATCCGTGTCGTGGTGGGAGGCGAGCCGCAGATCGACGTCAACCTTGCGCTCGTGTCGCCGGCCGGCAACGTCTTCACGTCCACGAACTCGGCCCCGCAGCTCGACACCTTGATCGTCAAGGCCACGGTCGGCGGCACGTGGAAAGTCCAGCTCATCCGCGCCAACGCCGGCGCGGGCCACTACCTGCTCACGCTCGACGCCAGGCGGTCGCTCGTGCCGAGCGGCATTCCGTCCGTCACTCCCACGCTGCCGACCCTCGGCGGAGACTGCCAGAAGCCCGGTGACGCACCCAACTCGTACGGGGAGGCCCGGCTCATCCCGTCGGACGGCGCATGCCACGGGGCGAGCGCCGCCATCACCGACATGGATGACTACTACAAGTTCTACGGCCAGGCCGGGCTGCGGCTACTTGTCGAGTACCAGGGCAACTACACGATCGACAACGACCTCTACATATACGAGCCCGACGTCAACCGCGTGTACGACAGCGAGTCCTCCGGCTTCTCGCCCGAAGGCGCTCACATGATCCTGCGCGAGACTGGTGAGTACCGGCTGCGGCTGGTTGCTCGCGCGGGCTCGGGCGACTACGCCTTCTCGATCTACGTCGGCTTCTAACGGGGACACCTGCGACTCGGGCCATCCCCCGGGCCGCAGGTCGCCCCCTCGGTCTACCGGCAGCTGTACGGGAACGGCTGAGCTTCGGTCATCCCGTCGGCGTCGGTTGCGCGCAGCACCCAGGTTCCGGAGCCGCCCTCCGCGGCCTTCCCACTCGACCGTCCGGCATATGAGCGCATCGGGTACGTCGGAGCCGGCGTGAGCTGCGCCGGCGCCCCGTCGAGCAAGAGCTCGAGGCGCACGATCGGGCGCTGGGCGGAAGCAGCAACTTGAAGATCGATCAGCGCCGTACTGCCGGCGCAAGAGGCCGCTGCGTCGAGCACGAATGGGGGGCCCTTTGGCGAAGGTGACGGCAACGGCGAGAGGCTCGGGACGGCAGAGGCCGCCGCCGACGGGGCTGGGCTGGAGGAGGCCAAAGCCGGCGTCGGGGAAGGCGTTGGCGAGACCGTCGCGGCAGGCAGTGGCCGGCGATCCGTCGTCTCGCCGCTGCGGCCCTGCACGAGGGCGATCACGACCGCGGCAAGGGTCAGCAGGAAGACGAGCGCCCGCCGGCGCCTCGCGACCATGAGCTCCCTCGATCCCATCTACGGCAAGGATAGGCGGCGTCGGCGCCTCGCCACCGGAACGCCGAATCAGCCTTCCCGAGGAGCGGCTCCGACCCGTACCATGAGGGACCCCATGAGAAGGTTCCCGACACTCCTCGTGTCCGCCGCGCTGTCGGTCGCGTCGGTGCCCGCGGCGTCGCCTACCGCCGAGGCGCGGGTCCCGGAGAAGACGCCCAAAAGGCTCCTAGAGGCGACCGTCCGCCGCACGATAACCGGCAGCGCCGCCAAGGCGGCTACCCCCGGAGTGATGGTGGTACGGGGCGGCCGGACCCTCCTGGACATCAACGCAAGCACCCCGCTCGCACCGGCGTCGCTGCTGAAGCTGGCGATCACGCTCGTCGCGATGGAGAAGCTCGGCCCGGACCACCGTTTCGCCACGAAAGCGGCCGGCGCAAGGCCCGTGGCCGGCGTGGTGGCCGGATCGCTCGCGCTCATCGGGGGCGGCGACCCCACCCTAGCCACCGCCGCCTACCGGGCCGAACGGTTCATCGGAAAGCCAAAGCCCGACGACCCTCACCCGATTCCCGCTTTCGCCGGGGGCTCCCCGACGATCGAGGACCTGGCCGAGGGGATCCGGGCCGCCGGGGTGGTGCGCGTGACCGGGAATCTCGTGGTAGACGACTTCCTCTTCGACGACCGGCGCACCCAGCCCGGCTGGATTCCCGACTACATCGGCCGGGACCCCGAGGTGGGCTACCTCCACGCTCTGACGATCAACGAGGGGTTCTCCGATCCCGAGGCCAAGGGACTCCTGCGCGATCCCGCACTCACCGCCGGTGACGCACTGCGTTCGGCGTTGCGATCACGCGGCGTCACCGTCGCCGGCCGGGTGGTGCGCGGCGCGGCCTCCAAGACCGCCCCAGTGATCGCCTCAGTCGAGTCGCCCCGGCTCCGCGAGATCATCTTCTACATCAACAAGTGGAGCGTGAACCTTCCGGCGGAGCTGCTGCTCAAGCAGCTCGGCGCCTCGTTCGGCGGCGCCGGAACCACGGTGGCCGGGGCGGCGGTCGTCAAGCGCGCGCTCGCCGAGCACGAGATCCCGACCGCAGGAATCGTGCTGGCCGACGGCTCAGGGCTGTCGCTGAGCAACCGGATGCCGCCGGCGACAATCGCCGCCATTCTCGACCGCATCCTCACCCTGCCGGGAGCCGGAGGAGAGGCGTTGCGCACGTCGCTGCCCGTGGCCGGAGGTCCCGGCACGCTTTTCAAGCGGATGCGCAACACGCCGGCAGCGGGAAACCTGCGCGGGAAGACCGGAACGATTCGACGCGTCCGAGCGCTCGCCGGCTGGGTGACTCCGCTCGACGGCGTCCCGGTCGTGTACGTGCTGGTCTTCAACGACGTATCGCGCCCGTCTCTGCTGACCTCGCCGCTGGACCTCCTCGGCATATCGTTGACGCGATACCCGTCGCCCTGAGACACACGGCCGGAGGGCCCGCAGATGCGAGCCCTCCGTGGTGTGAAACCCGTCAGGACCTAACGCGGACCTTCGCTGATCGCCGTGCGCTCAGCACGAACCCGAACACGACTGCGCTCATCGCCAAAGCCGCCGGCAGCCACGGGCTGCGACGCGCCGGAAGCGGCGAGCGGCTCGCACGCGCCGGTTCTACGGCGAGGACCGGCCGGACGGCCGGAGCAGCCTCGGACTTCGCGGCGAGAGCCGGAGCGTCGGTGGTGTCGAGCTGGGCCTGCGCCGGGATGATGCCGGCCGACGAGCCGCCGAAAGTGGCGTTGTTACCGACCCGCACATTCCACGCGATCGACGGCGTTGGGCCGGACCCGTTGTCGCGAGTGACGAACAGGTAGTACCAACCCGGAGGCGTTACCCCGCGCTGGCTCGGAATCTTTACCTTGATCGACCCCGCCGAGGCCGAAACGATCTTCAGCTCGACCGAGCGCATGTCGGCGTCGGTGATGTGCGTAGTCGACGGCATGTGGACCAGCACCGCCTTGCTGATGCCCGTGCCCAACGTGCCGGCACCCATAGTGATCGTCTGAGTCGTCCCCCACCGAAGGTTGCCGTTGACCCCGCCGATCTTCGGGCGCGGGCCGCGGAACAGGTAAGGAGGACTGTAAATCTCGAACGAGGGATCCTTGAGGTTGTTGGCGACGGCGCCGCCGCTCGCGTTGGTGTAGGTGTTGTCGTTGCCCGGTCCGTAGCCGGAGTTAATCGGCGAGTGCCCCCCGACGAGGATGCGGCCGTCGGCCATGAGCACCGCGCTGTTGTGGTAGGTCCGGTCGCGGCCGGACGAGGCGAGCGCCTTCCAGGTGTTGGTCGCCGGGTCGTAGGACTCGACGAGCCGGACCGCCGACTCGCTGTTCGGCATGATCACCTCGTCTTTGTCGGACCCGTTGAAAAGGAAGACCTCACCGGTGGGTCCGATCACGCTGCTGGAGTACCAGCGCGGCTTGTTGAGCAGCGGGCCGGCCTTGGCGGTGATCTTCCCGGTGTTGTCCACCTCAACGATCTCGCTGAGCGGCGTCGCCGCGTAGGCACCCGGCGACGTCAGCAGCGTGCCGCCGGCGTGGAGGACGCGCGTCTTCGAGTATGCCCCGCTCGCGTCGGGAACGAAGGGCAGCAGCACCGACGCCGCACCGTTGATGGCGCCGTAGGTGCCGATGCCCGCGTCGCTCCAGGTCTTCGTCGCCGGGTCGTAGAAGCGCATCACGTTCCAGAGCGCCTCGTCCAGCGCCTGGCCGAACGGCCCCCACATCTGACCCACGCCGTCGTAGAGGACCTTGCCGGTGTGGGCCAGGTGCAGCCGGGCGAACAGCGGCAGCGTGGTCTCGCCACCGGGTCCGTTCTCCGACCACGTGCCGTTCTTCGGGTCGTAGGCACCGCCGACGTACGGGTTGAACGTCTCGGACTGCTTCACGTTGAAACCGGTCGTGTTGTAGAGGAGGCGCCCCACCCCGCCCGCGACGAACAGCTTGCCGTCGGGAAGCGTGACCAGCGTCGGGTACCACCGGCCGTAAGCCATGGAGTCCGCTTGGGTCCACGTGCCGCCGGAGGCGTCTGGCGTGTAGACGCGAGCGGCCGGGTTTCCGAACAGCTCCGCCGTGCCGCCCGGGCCGCCGGGACCGGTGTGAGGCGACAGGTCCACGGGGTCGGACTTCCAGATGGTTCCGCCGGCCGCGAGCACGTCGCCGTTCAAGAGAATGCGCTGGTCGGCGCAGAACAAATCGCCGCCCCCGCCGTCCTCCGGCGTGGGAACCTTCGGGTGCTCCCTGTCCGACAGATCGAGCAGCCGGGTACGGCTGTTCTTCGCAACGCGCGCGGCGTCGATGGCGAGCGGGAAGGCAGCCGTCTCGAGGTTCTCGAGGCCGGTCCAGTAGAGGAACTTCCCGTTCGGCAGCGCCACGCTGCTCACCGCCGGCGGGTACTTGACCGAGTCGGCGACGGTCCCCGGCGGCGCGGCGTTGAACTCGCCGTTCTCCGAGAACGGAGCCGAGAACTGCCCGACGTCGGCCGGGCCGACGGCCACGGCTGGGCCGACACCGCCGACGAAAAGCGTCACCCCAACGAGACCGATCACCGCGACGATTGACAGTGCTGTTCGGATCCTATGCATGCCCCCTCCTCACGAGACTCCGGATGCGTAGAAGATCTGGCCAAGCATACGAAGATTCGGCGCGAACACGTACGAATCCTTCCTCGCGCGGCTGCGATACTCTCTCGGGATGATCCAGTCCTCCATCTCCCCCCGGCTGGCAACAGCCGCCCTTTGCGCGTTGCTCCTGGCATCGCCCCCTGCCGGGTCCCACCAGGTCTCCGACCCGCATCTCCACGCCCGGTTCGACGGGATCGCGCCGGACCTCCCCCAGGTGAAGGTCGAGGTGCGTAACCAGCCCCCTTCGCCCCCGATGATCGTGCTCAGCAACGCCTCACAGAACGTCGTCGAGATCACCGGAACCGGCGGGGAGCCGATGGTGCGGATCGGCCCGAAAGGCGTGGAGGTCAACCGCACCTCACGCACCTTTTATCTGTCCCAGGATGCGATCGGGGAAGGGGGCTTTCCTCCCAGCGCCCGCCCCGGAGCGGCTCCGGTCTGGGCGACGGTCACCACACGGCCCGAGTGGCGCTGGTTCGAGCGACGGATCGCCGCCGCCGGCCACAAGGTGGCGCCGGAGGTCCTTGCGAGCGCCAAACGGCCGGTCGATCTCGGTAGCTGGTCCATCCCCGGAAGGGTCGGCGACGCGGTGTTCCACATCGAGGGCAAGCTGTTCTGGCGTCCGATTCTCGGCAGCATCCGGTCCCGCGTTTCGGCCGTGCAACCGAAGATCACGGGACTGGAGGTGCGCCTCCTTCCCGGGGCCGTCCCGGGAATGTTCGTCGCCAACCGCACCGACAAGACCTTGGAGATCTCGGGCCGGGACGGGATGGCCTTCGCTCGCATCGGCCCGTCGGGAGTCGAGATCAACGAGAACTCACCCACTTGGCGGGATACCAAGAACCAACCTCCGGCCAAGTCGGCGGAGCCCTCTTGGAAGAAGCAGCAGGAAACCCCGCTGCTGAGCTGGCTCGAACGCAGAGCCGCCTTTGAGTCCGACGACCCCCCAGAGATCGTCGAACAATCCGGCAGGCGGCTTGTGCTCGTGACCTGGACCATCGGCGCCTCCCTCGACAGGGCACCGCTGCGGATTCGCGGCGTGACCGAGTGGGTGCCCATCGGCAAGGCTACGAGCGAGGGTCGCCCGTGGCTGCCTCTTGCCGGGGGCGCAGGCGGACTTGCCGTCCTTGCCGCCGGGATCATCTTTGCTCTCCGCCGGTCGGGGCGGCATCGACCCCACGCGGCCGCCCCCCCACGCCGCAAACGGTGACCGCCTCGGTGGTCGCCATCCGGCCGGGGTCGCTCGTGCTCGAAGGGCGGCTCGTGGTGCCGGAGTCGCCCCGGGCCCTCCTGGTGCTGCTCCACGGGATTCCCGGCGGCCGGACGCCCGACCCGACAGACCCCGGCTACGGCGGCCTTGCCGACACCTTCGTCGAGCAGGGCTTCGCGGCTCTGCATTTCGACTTCCGGGGGATCCGCGGAGCGCCCGGGGAATTCTCCTTTCGGGGCTGGGTAGAGGACGCCGAGGCGGCGCTGACCGCAGTGGAGGCCGACCGCAGGCTCTCCGGTCTCAAGCGGATCGTGGTCGGATCCTCGGCCGGCGGCGCCGTGGGAATCGTGGCGGCCTCCGGCAGGCCCGACGTCGCGGCTGTTGCAACCCTGGCCGCGCCGGCGTCGTTCGAGGGTATGGCGACCGGGCCGGAATCGGCGATAGCCCGCCTGCGAAACACCGGGCTGCTGCACGACCCCGCCTATCCCCCGGACCCGGCCGCCTGGTTCCGAGAGTTCTCCGATGGAGCCGCCGAGCGCTGGGTCGGCTTGCTTGCGCCCCGGCCCCTGCTGCTCGTCCACGGGGAGGAGGACGACGTTGTCGCTTATCCCCATGCCGAGCGCCTGTTCGCCGCGGCTGGAGAGCCCAAGGAGCTAGTCCGGATCCCTCGCGGCCGGCACCAACTGCGCCGGGACCCCCGGGCGGTCGAGGCGGTCCTCGACTGGCTCGACCGGCACGAACTGCCACCCATTCTGCCGGTTCGCCCGGAGTGATCGGGTCACTACTCACGGCGAGCGTTCAAGGTGCGCCGACCGGCCGCCGATAGTGAGTTTAGAGCGGCCTCTGGGGAGGCCAAAAGGCAGGGGGTCGGATACGTGGAAGAGTTGCGGACACCGTGCGCTCATCGCGGCACCGATGCCGTGATCGCGAGCACGATCGATACCTCTCCTGCGGGGGACCTCGACATCTGCATCTGCCGCGTGTGCCGGCGCTTCTGGCTCGAGCGGAACGGCTGGCTGCTGAGCCGCCGCGAAGCTGCCGCCGTCGTTCGGGCATGGCCTTTGGGAGACCAACTCCGCCAGACGACCGCTCGCTAAAGACTGACCCCCGCATCGGCGCCAGCACCCCTTCGGCGCCGTTCGGGCGCTTGCCGACCCCGTCCGGCAGGTTCCCCGCGGGGGTCATTCTTTATCCGACCCGATTCTCGTACGATCCCACGCTCGCCGGCGAACGCCACTTCGTACGAGTACCACGATCCCGGGCGCTGGGGCTCACTCGCAAAAAAAGAGGGACGCGATCGCCCCCGTCGTGCGATCGCGCCCACTGCGAGTCGTGCGGGCGACTCGCAACGGGAGTGTCGGCGCGCAGATCAAGCACACACATAGCCCTCGCGGACCATCTTCTCGATACCGAGCGGCAATCAGCTTGTCGGCTATCGCAACGGGTCAGCCCGTGGCGGCCTTTTTCCTACGCGATGTCTTGGACGCGGCCTTCTTCGCCCCCGCCCCGTTCTCTGTATCGCCGCGGTCTTCGGACACCTGCTCGATCGAGGCGCGCAACGCTTCCATGAGGTCCACGACAGTCGTCGTCGGCTTCGCGGTCACAACGGCGATCTCCTCGCCCTGGATCTTCGCGGCGATGATCTCCTCGAGCTTCGCGCGGTACTCGTCGCGGTATTGGGTGGGATCGAACGACTCGGTCATGCTCGCGATCAGCGACTGCGCCATCTTCACCTCTTGAGGCCGCGGCTCGGGAATGTCCTGCAACTCCTCGAACTCCGGCTCCCGGATCTCGTCCGGCCAGAACATCGTCTCGAGCACGAACGCCTTGTCGCGCAGCCGCAAGGTTGCCAGGTGCTCCTTGTCGCGGATCGTGAAGCGTGCCAGCGCAACCAGGCCGTGGTCACCGAGCGCGGTGCGCAGGAGGCTGTAGGCCTTGGCGCCGGTGCGCTCCGGCGCAAGGTAGTACGACTTCTTCCAATAAATCGCGTCGATCTCTTCCGCCTCGACGAATGCGAGGATGTCGATCGACCGGAACGACGCAACGCCGCGCTCGAGATCTTGGTCCCCGAGGAGCACCATGCGGTCCTTCTCGTATTCGTATCCCTTGCCGATGTCCTCGAACGACACCTCCTCGCCACATTCCGAGCACGTGCGCTTGTAGCGGACTCGTCCGCCGTCCTTGGTGTGCACTTGATGGAAGCGCAGGGTCTTCTCTTCGGTT
This sequence comes from Actinomycetota bacterium, assembly GCA_046713235.1. Taxonomy (GTDB): domain Bacteria; phylum Actinomycetota; class AC-67; order AC-67; family AC-67; genus JBKKBZ01. The sequence continues at coordinate 30,534 of JBKKBZ010000047.1, forward strand.
GCCGAGAGGACCTTCACCGGGATCGTCACGAGCCCGAAGCTGATGGCGCCCTTCCAGATGGCCTTCACGAGCCTCACGGTAGCATCCTCGGAGGACATGGCCAACCGCCTCGATTTTCCTCGCCCCCTGCCGGTAGAGCAGCGAGGGTCCACGACGTGGTCGGCGGCGCTGGACGGCGTCGAGGTCCGGCTGTCCAACCTCGACAAGGTCTACTGGCAGCAGGAGCGCTACACCAAGGGCGACCTGCTCACGGCGTACTACAACCTCGCACCGTGGATCCTGCCCCACCTCGCCGGCCGGCCGCTGACGATGCGCCGGATGCCCGACGGGATGGACGGACCGGAGTTCTACCAAAAGGAGGCGCCCGACCACACGCCGGAATGGATGCCGCGTGCGCGAGTGACCGGTCGTGGATCCGGGGACGGCGGAACGACGTTCTTGCTCGCCCAGAACCAAGCGTCGCTGCTCTACGTGGTCAACCTCGGATGCATCGAGTTCCATCCGTGGCACTCGCGTCACCAATCGATCGCGTATCCCGACTACGCGTTCTTCGACCTCGACCCGTTTCCACCGATCACCTTCGAACAGGTTCGGCGCACGGCGCTGATGGTGCGCGTGGCGCTGGAGCAGCTCGGGCTCCGCGGTTATCCGAAGACGAGCGGCGCTACGGGGATGCAAGTCTTTGTGCCGCTGGACGGGACCCACACCTACGAGGAGGCGCGGGCCTTCGTCGAACGTGTGTGCCGGCTGATCAACGCCACGTGGCCCCAGGGAACCACGATGGAGTGGGAGATCGCGCGCCGCTCCGGCAAGGTGTTCCTCGACTACGGCATGAACTCCGAAGGCAAGAACATCGCAAGCGTGTATTCGGTCAGGCCGTTTCCCGGCGCCAGCCTGTCCACGCCGCTGCGCTGGGAGGAGGTCGAGCAGGAGATCGAACCCGGCGACTTCACGATCGCCACGATCTGGGAGCGCCTGGACCGCGAGGGCGATCTTTTCGAGCCGGTGCTTGCCGGAGGAACACCCCAAGGTCAGAGCCTTCGGCCGGCGATGGAAGCGCTCGGGATGCCGGTCACGCAGCCGGCCGGGGAACCGGGGCCGAAGCCGAAACCCGTCCCGGCGACGGACGGGGAACCGCTGCGCGAGTACAAGCGCAAGCGTCGCTTCGACGTCACGCCGGAACCGGAGGGCATGGTCGAGGAGTCCGAAGACGAGCGCCCGACGTACATGGTTCACAAGCATCACGCACGCCGGCTCCACTACGACCTTCGGCTCGAGCGCGACGGCGTGCTGGTGTCCTACGCGGTGCCGAAGGGGCTGCCCCTGGAACCGGGGATTCGCCATCTCGCCGTGCACGTCGAGGATCATCCGATGGAGTACGGCACCTTCGAGGGATCGATTCCCAAAGGTGAGTACGGCGGCGGCGAGGTGCGGATCTTCGATCGCGGGACCTACGAGATCCTGGAATGGACCGACAAGAAGGTCAGCATCCGGCTCGACGGCGAGCGACTTCAAGGCGAGTACCACCTGGTCAACACCAGGGAGCGCGATTGGATCGTCTTCCGCGCAAAGGACAGCGGGCGTCTCGCCGTCGCTCCCCCGCCGATCGCCGAACCGATGCTTGCGACACCGGGGGCCCAAGCCTTCGACGGGAAGGACTGGCTGTTCGACGTGAAATGGGACGGCGTACGCACACTCGCGGCGATCGAATCCTCCGGCCACCGGCTCTTCAGCCGCCGTATCCGCGACGTGACGGCGCAGTATCCCGACTTGAACGATCTGGCCACGCATCTCGCCGCGCTCAACGGTCTTGTGGACGGAGAGATCGTCGCGCTCGACGAAAACGGCCGGCCGTCCTTCGAGCGGCTGCAACAGCGATCGGCCACCGCTAAGCCGTCGCAAGCGCTGCTGGAGTCACACCCGGTGCAGTACGTGGCGTTCGACCTGCTGTGGCTCGACGGCGAGTCGCTCATGGAGGCGCCGATAGAGGACCGGCTGGCGCTGTTGCAGCGGCTCCTGGTGCCGACCGACCGGATCCAGGTGAGCCGGCCGGTTGAGCGTAAGGGCGTTGCGTTCTTCAATCAGGCCAAGCGGCTCGGGCTGGAAGGGATAATCGCGAAGCGAAAAGGCTCCCCGTATCGTCCGGCCAAGCGCAGCAAGGACTGGTTGAAGATCAAGGCCGTGAAGCGGCAAGATTGCGTGATCGTCGGATGGACCCCCGGCAAGGGCTCGCGCGGAACGACGATGGGTGCGCTGGTGCTGGCCGTGTACCGCGGGGAGACGCTGACATACTCGGGTCACGTCGGCACGGGTTTCACGGAGAAGACGCTCGCCGACCTGCTGGCCAGACTCGAACCCATGGAGATCGACGAGCCGCCGGTCCCACCCCCGCCGCGTAACGAAGCCGACCTGCGCGGCGTGCGCTGGGTGCGCCCGGAGCTGGTGTGTGAGGTCGAGTACCTCGAGTTCACGTCGCAGGGCCGGCTGCGCGGGGTGTCTTACAAAGGACTGCGCCCCGACAAAGGGCCCGAGGACGCGATCGCCGAAGGCTAACCCATCTTCACGATACCGCGCGGGGGCCAAACGGAGGCCCGGACGAATCTCAGAGAGCCGTCATATGATCTCTCAAAATGAGGGGTTTCGCTGCGCTCATGGCCCGGGCTGCTCTCGTCGCGACGCTGGTCGCGACGGGGGCCAACGATGTCGCCGAGCACAGGGACCAGCCTCCCCCGACCGACCGCGCATGGTCGCCGGTCGAGAACTGCCGGCGAAGGCATCCCGATCGCCCCGCGATCCTCGGCGTCATCTACTCCGGCCCGGACATCGTGGACCGGGAAACGGGGTGGACGCGCACGGAGATCGAGCGGTCGCTCGACGACGCTGAGCTGCCGCACGGCACGTTCGATCGCCTGCGTGGTCGGCCGGAGGCGAACCAGACCCTTGTCCAGATCCCCGGCACTGTGGGATCGCTGCTCGGCCCTGCGCGGAGGCTCGCGGCGCAACCGGGACCGGCCCTACGAGAACCGCCTCGTGTGGAGATCAGGTGTGCGGGACTTCGCTCCCTTGTGGACTCCTTAACCATCGCGCTTCCCGCTCGCGAGAACGTCCACACCGTCATCCGCACTGTTGGAGGAGGGTCGGAGCAGCAGGACGGCGAGGCCACCGACGGCGGCGATACGCGCTTTTACACCCTCAAGACGACACAGGCCGGCTTCGTGATCGAAAGGGCTATCGCCTACCTCAGAGATCGCCGGGTCATCAGTGCGGAACCCCAGCTCGCGTGCGGTGGCTTCCCAGAGGATCCGTGGCCGCGGGGTTGTGATCTGTCCGTGACAGACCAGCCCGTGGAACACGACCCAGGGAACAAGGAGCGCGACAGAAAAGCGTTCTGCCGAAAGCACGTCGGCGACGCCGCGCGAAAACAAGGACCGCTGCCCGGCGGCGCCCGATTGACCGGTCGAGACATCTCGATGTGCGACGTCTACCACGAGGTATCGGGACCGAATGCGATCTGCGGTTGGTACCTCTTCATCTATCTGCTGCAACACGAATACGCCGACGTTGTCGCTCATTACGAACGGCTGGAGGTCGGCGGTGGGGTCTTGCGGGACCGCGACCACCCGAAAGACGGATGGTGGTTCGGGGTGTCCACGTGGCGTGAATTGTTAACCGGAAAGAATGTTGGGACGACTCCGGCCTGGGAGGAGGTGGCTATGTACATCAAGGAGCGCCCCGACGGAGTTTCAACAACGCTCGAAGTACTCGTGACGCATTGCGTGCTTACAACACTCCCTTCGTGACCGGTGGGGCATCCGGCCCCTGGGGCACGCGTTCATGTTCAACCCCGGTGCGCGCCGGTAGCCTCAGTCAGGCTCGAGGCGGAACAGTTTGAAGGCTTCCGCGTAGGGCAGTCCACGCTCGGCGCCGCGCTGGCGGTTGCGCTCGCGGATGAACTCTGCCACCGGCCATTCCCCCACCTGGCACACGTGGCATTCCAGAGCCTTGATCTTCGTCTCCATGGTCTCCGAGATGTCGACGTAGACGTCGGCAGGGTCGGAGTTAACGAGAAGGAGCGCCTTCGGTTTGAACGGCGCGAGCCCTTCGTCTCGCCACAGCTCCGGGAACATCAGGCCGCTCGAGGCATCCGGGTTGACCGATCGCAGCACGCACTCCCCGACCGCGATGTGATCCGGATGGTTGATGTATCCCTCGCCCCACCACCGGATCGTGGGGTCGGATGTGATCACGGCCTCCGGCTGCCACCGGCGAATCTCCCTCGCGATCGCCTTGCGCAGATCCAGCGTCGGCTCGAGGTAGCCGTCCTCGAAGCCCAGCCACACCACGCGCTCCACGCCGAGCACGCTCGCCGCAGCTTCCTGTTCCCTCTTTCGGATCGCGGCAAGCCGCTCGCGCGTCATCGACGGATCGCTCGATCCCGAGGCGCCGTTGGAAGCGATGACGTACGTCACCTCCACGCCGGCCCGCACCCAGAGCGCCACCGTTCCCGACGAGCCAAACTCAGCGTCGTCGGGGTGCGCGACGATCACCATTGCGCGATCGAACTCGAGCTGGTCGTCGAATCTCATCGCGGCCTAGTCGTCGGCGTCCTCGCCGGCACCCAGCGGCGGCTCGAACCCGCACTCGTCCATCAGCGCGGCGATCTCACTCTCTTCCCAGCCGCGGCCGGCGAGTGCATCGACCAGCCGCAGCGGGGCCAGGTTAGATCCGCAGAACGAGCAGTACGACCACTCCGCGAACGCCTTCCCGGCGAGTCGTGCCCGGCAATACGGGCAGCGAGTGCGATCCCCCAACCAGACCGGCTTCGTGCCGGTTTGCCGTTCGGCCTGCGGCGCCTCGGTGTCCTCCGCATCCGACTCCACCACGGCGTCGAGGTAGCCGCGGCCGTACTCCCAGGAGATGTACTCATCGGGGACCGGCTCGAAGGCCGGCTCGTGCATCCGCGGCTCGCCGGCTTCGAGAATATGCTCCAGCGATTCACGGAGCATGTCCCAGCCGTAGTAGTGGTCCTCGCCACATTCGGCGCACACGATCACGACGCCCTTGTACCCGCGGGGCTCCGGTTCGAAGACGGCGCGCATCGCCTCGAGATCCTCGAGGTCGGCAAGGACGGATTCACGCTCTTCCGGATCGATCCCCGGCATGTCTGCCCGATACTAACGCAGGCCGCGGGGAGGAATTCCCGGGCTCAATCGTGGCGGGGGAAGCGTGCGGCGGCTTCGAGAGCCGCGCCGGCAAACGCGACAAGGGGGTCTCCCGTCGAGGGATAGAGCGCGGCCCCGAGCCGCCTCGCCCCCGCGCCTTCGACCAGCACGATCGCGACCCGATCGTCGTCGAGCTCCACCGCCTTGGCGTGCGACAAGGCAAGACCGGTACCGAGTGCCCCGAGGGCAGCCGCGGCGACGGCCTCGTGGGCCGTGTCGTGGTTCGCGCGCCCGGTGGACGGCCTGCCGTCCAGGAGAACCTCCACTTCCGCTTTGACGGACTCGCCGGCGATCTCCACTGAGACGCGAACGGGTTCCATCGTGCGCTCCTCGGGCGCGAGTGCGTGCGCAACCTTCGCGGTTGCCGTGCAGACGGCTTCCACTACCGCGCGCTCCGTGTCGTCGAGCTTCCCATCCCTGCGGCCCACGGCGTGGAGGCCGCGCGAGGATGGGCCGGCGCTGCGAACAAACGTCACGTAGAAGCCGGGGACGTCGGTATCGCCGTGCTCGGCGGCGTCTCGCAGCGAGGTGAAGAGCTGGAAGGCCGTCGACGGATCGAGGGCGGAAAGCTCCGGCCGGCGAAGAAACAACTGCGGCCCGGCCGCTACGGGGAGGTGGAGGTAGGCACACAAATCGACGGGAACGGCGGCGAGCACCGCGTCCATTCCGGCGTAGATCGCTTCCTGAGACAGCATCCCCGGATCGTTCATCGACGCTCCTCGGGCGCCTTCGCACGCCATCCGTTGGCCGGCGGGCAGTTCGGTTTGGATTCATGTCGCGCCGCCGCGCCGTTGTGGTCCCAACCGAGATGCCGGCCCGGCCAGATGCACGAGTCCTCGGCGACCGGCCGGGGAGGTGGGGGCAGGGGCGGAGCAACGACCCGGACGCGTGGTGCGACCACCTGCTGCTTCGGAGCGGCAGGCGAACCTGCCGGCAGCCCGCCCCGGCCCGGTTCCCTCACGCGCGGCTGGACCAGGCGTGGGGGCGCTTCTGCCCGACGCGGCGGGGGAACGACCACGTCGATAGGTTGGAATGGTGCCGCGGGCGGGCTCGGAGCCCGGGCACTCGGAGACGGAGGCTCTCGTGAGCCGATTGGAAGAAACGCAGCCATGAGCGCTGCCGATGCGACCCCGGCAACAACCCCGGCAGCCGGGACGAGCCGGCGGCGACGGGCCGGATGGACGGCCCTCGTCGCTGGGGGTGCCAGCAGGCGAACTTCCAAGGCTCCATATGGGGCAGCGGCCGCTTCGGCTGAAGCCAGAACGGCGCGGCGGTCGGCATCCTCCGTAAGGAGCAGGACGACGCCGTCATCGGAAACGGAGCAACCCACGACACCGGAAATGGCTCGCAGGGAACGTTCGAGGGGGGCCGCGTCCACTCGTCCATCCTACGGCAAATCGGACGCGCTGCGGAAACCGCACTCCGTGAGAGGAAAGCCCCGATCGGTGGAATCTCGTAGTCCGCCTAGTTCGAAAGGGCCATTCCGCGCCGACGAAATGCCTCATCCAGCCTATCCAGTGCGAGCACCCGGGACTCGACACACCAGGTACGCGAACGTTCGCGTGAAAGGAGCCAGGATGAGTTGGGTGCTCGTGGTATCCGGGGATGACGTCTTTCAGCAGCGTTCCATGGACGCACTCGGCGGCAGCGGCCAAGCCGTAGGCGCCATTACCGAGTCTTCCGCACGACGACTAGTCGGCTCGCTGCGTCCGGGCACGGTGCTGGTGGACGGCGGCAGTGACGAGGGCGTGAACTTCCTAATCTCGCTTCGCCTCTTGCCGGAGAGCGCGCGACCACGAGCCATCGTCGTCGGCGACACACAACCCGGTATTCGCTGTGGTGCCGTTACAACGCTCGAGGCGGCCTTGCAAGCTATCGCTGCCCCCGCCGCCTGACGGTTACAGGGCAATGCCGCCTGCTCACGGCGGTTCGGTAGCATGCCTTCGTGACCGCATCCCAGGACTTCGCAGGTTTCGCAGCGTCGCTCTCCCCCGGCGCGGTTCCGGCATCCGTCCGCGCCGCCGTGCGTCGCCACGTCCTGGACGCCGTCGGCGTCGCCCTGGCCGCGGCAGGCACGGGTGCCGCAGCGCCCGTCATCGACGTCGTACGGGCATGGGGGGGAACCCGTGAGTCGAGCATCATCGGCGGGGCTACGAAGGCGCCGGCGCCCGCCGCGGCGCTGGCAAACGGCACTCTCGTGCACGCGCTCGACTACGACGACACCCACGTGGAGTCGGTCGTCCATCCGTCGTCGGTCGTCGTGCCGGCCGCGCTGGCGGTCGGCGAGGAAGCCGGCTCGAGCGGGCGCGAACTCGTGGCCGCTTGCGTCATCGGATACGAGATCTCCGCGCGAATCGGAGCCGCCGCACCCGGACGCTTTCACCTCCGAGGATTTCATCCGACCGGCCTGGCGGGACCGTTCGCCGCCGCGGCCGTCGCCGGCCGGCTGTGGGGACTCGGCGAGCAGGAGCTGGTCAATGCGCTCGGAATCGCCGGATCGCAATCTTCGGGGCTGTTCGCGGCGCTCGCCGACGGATCGGAGACGAAGCAATTCCACCCGGGGTGGGCGGCGCACGGCGGGGTGATCGCGGCCGACCTGGCGCGCCGCGGCTTCACCGGACCGTCCGGCGTGCTAGAAGGGCCCAATGGGTTCTTCCGAGCGTTTCTCGCCGGTGAGGAGATCGATGCGTCGCGCCTTGGGCGAGGCCTCGGCTACGAATGGGAGACGGAGCGGATCGCGATCAAGCCGTATCCGGCGTGCCACTTCGTCCATGCCTTCATAGACGCCGCGCGACGGCTCGCCGTGCGAGCCGGGGACGTGGAGGAAGTCGTCTGCGCCGTACCGCCCGCGGCGGTCGGCATCGTCTGCGAACCGCGAGCAGCGAAACTAGCGCCGGCGAGTGCCTATGCGGCGAAGTTCTCGCTGCCGTTCGCCGTTGCGGTCGCAATCGTCGGCGGCCGGGACGGGCTAGATCTCTTCGACGAGGACGCACGAAGCGATCGCCGGGTGCTGGCTCTTGCCGAGCGCGTGCGGTACCAGGCCGACGACACGTTGCCGTTTCCGCACACATACGGCGGGCGCATGGGTGTCCTGCTGCGCGACGGCCGCGAGCGACACGTAGAGGAGCTGGTGAACCGCGGCCACCCCGACCGTCCTCTCACCGACGAGGAGGTGGGGTCCAAGTTCCTGTCCAACGCTCTTCTGCGGCTAGACCAAGCCGCCGCCGAGAAGCTGGCGGAGCTGATCGGCAGGCTCGACGAGCTGGACTCGGTTTCCGAGCCGGCGGAGATCGCCTCCGGCGCGTAAGGCCGGCGCCGCTTGTCAGGAGCCTGATCGCAGGGAGGCCTGGAGCTGGCTGGCCGGCGGGGCGTAGGCGCGTTCACGGCCTTCGAAGAGCGGCGGAATCTCCTTGGTGAGTTCGTGGACCGTCCAGCGCGAGTCCTTCGTTGCGGCCGCCACCGGACCCCATCCCCCGTACAACTGCACCTTGCCTCCGGCGACGTAGAGCACCTGGCCCGTGATCTCGGCCGCATAGTCGGTCGCCAAGTAGGCCACCAACGGCGCGATGTTGTCCGGGTGCCACTCGTCGAAATCTCCCGCGGATTTGATCTCTCCGAACGTCTGCTCGGTCATGCGCGTCCGCGCGGCCGGTACGATCGCGTTCACGGTCACCCCGTAGCGTGCCATCTCCATCGACACGATCTGAGCGAACGAGGCAATGCCCGACTTCGCCGCCCCGTAGTTCGACTGCCCGACGTTGCCGAGCAACCCGCTCGTCGAGGAGGTACAGATGATGCGCCCGGTCACCGGCTCGCCGGCTTTGGAACGCTCCCGCCAGTAGGCGCACGCGTGCCGCGTCGGCGCGAAGTGACCCTTCAGGTGAACGCGCATCACTCCGTCCCAGTCGTCCTCGCTCATGTTGAAAATCATCTTGTCGCGCAGGATGCCGGCGTTGTTCACGAGAATATCGAGCCGGCCCCAGGTGTCGATCGCCGAACGAATCAAGCGTTCCGCGCCGGCGAACTCGGCGACGTCCTCGTAGTTTGCGACGGCCTCGCCCCCGGCGGCGGCGATCTCCTCGACAACCTGCTGGGCCGGCCGGTCGTCGGTTCCGGTGCCGTCCCACTGGCCTCCAAGATCGTTCACCACCACGCGCGCACCCTCGGCCGCGAGCAGCAAGGCCTCTCCCCTCCCGATGCCGCGTCCGGCTCCCGTCACGATGGCAATCTTTCCGTCGAGCGATCCCATGTTCTATGCCTCCTGGATTGGTTTTGAACGTCCGGGAATGACGCTGCGCCCGGCCAGGGCCGGTTCGGTGCGCAGATGATCGCTGCGCACATGCACCCCGCGTGTCTCGTTGCGGGCGAGGGCCGTCTCGACGATGCGGATCGCCAGAGACCGATGGGGCGATTCCGGGAGGTGGCGCAGGGCAGTCCTGGTCTCGGCGAGAGATATCGAACTGCGAATCGGTCCGGCACCGCCCCACAGCAACGGTGGAATCGCATCATCGTCGATCCGACGGGGCTCCGAGTCTCCGATCACGATGGAGATCCGGTCGGGCATCCTTGCCCTCTTGGCAACCTCACCGCCGACGCGACGGCCGATGACAACGGCCTCCAGCAACGAATTTCCGGCCAAGCGATTGGCGCCGTGCATGCCGGTGCTCGCGCACTCCCCCGCCGCGAACAACCCGTCCACCGTGGTCCGTCCCCAGGCGTCGGTCGCCACGCCGCCGATGAAGTAGTGTGCCGCCGGGGACACCGGCAGCAGATCCGCGGCGATATCGTAACCGCGCTCCCGGCACGCGGCGGCAACAGTCGGGAAGGCCTCCGTGACGCTGGGAATTGCCCGGCAATCGAGGAACGCCGGCGCGCGTTCGAGAATCGCCCTTGCTACGAGGTGCCGCGGCCCCAGCTCATCGACAAAACGCTCACCGTGCTCGTCGAGCAGCAGCGCCCCCTCTCCGCGCAACGCCTCGGTGAGAAGAACACGTTGACCTTCCCCGCGCGCCAGCGCAGTCGGATGAAACTGCATGAACTCGAGATCCGCCACATCGGCGATTCCCAAGGCCAGAGCAATACCGTCCCCGGTCGCGCCTGGGGCGTTCGTTGTGACCCCCCACAGACCGCCGGCCCCGCCCGTCGCAAGCAGTACCGCCCGGCCGGAGAACGAGCGCGCGTCATCGGATGCCACACCGACACAGGTGCCTTCGTGCACGAGGAGCGATGCCGCCCGGGCCGCGATCCGTTCGATCGGACGCCCGCGCACGGCCGCACGCAAGGCGCGCACGATATCGGCTCCCGTCGCGTCGCGCGCGTGCACGCTGCGCGCGACCGTTTGCCCGCCCTCACGGGCCGGCGCAAGCTCTCCGGCGTCGTCGCGATCGAAACGACACTCGAGAGCCTCCAGCCAGGCGACGGCGTCGGACCCCTCACGGCAGATCTCGAACACCATCGCCTCGTCGCACAGCCCGGCTCCGGCGATGATCGTGTCTTTGGCATGCAGGTCGGCCGAATCTTCCGGGCCAACCGCAGCGGCAAGGCCGCCCTGCGCGAGCGGCGACGAACCGGCCTCGGACTCGCCTTTGTCCACGACGGCAATGCGTGCGTCCTCCGGCGCAGAGAGCGCCGCGCAGAGACCGGCTACGCCACCGCCGACGATGACTAGATCGTAGGGATCGTTCACGGTAGGCCAAGCCTATCGATCGGCAGCCGGTTGCTGCGCGGCTACAAGCGCCAGTGGGCACGCACCCAGGCGCGGCGACCGCACCCCGGGCATTTCATGAACGTGTGAAAGCGGCGCGGCAGCGAGATCGAAAACGGCATGACCAGCCGGGGCAGCTCGCGCAACCGCAGCGGTGTTTCCCGGCGGCACACCGAGCATTCGACGGTGAGCATCCCCAGCGCGCCGGTCTTGGGCGCGGTAACGCTGAAGAGGGCTGCCTTGCCGAGCGGGTCCGGCTCGCGGCCACGACGGGCGTGGTCGGCGAGCTGGCGCTCGATGAGCTCTCGGTCCCAGCCTTCGAGTGTGGGCTGGTCGCTCACAGAATTGACCTCGCAATCGTTCGGTAGGCCTCGGCACCGGGATGCGACGACGCGAACTTCAAGAACGACCGCCCCGTGCGGGGAGCCTCGGCGAACCGGATCGATTTCCGAATCGGCGGCGCAAACACCGGCAGGTTGTACCGCCGACCAACGTCTTCGAGGATCTCGCGCGCGTGCTGCGTGCGGCCGTCGAACATCGTCGGCAGGATCCCGGCGATCCGGAGTCCCCGGTTGGTGATCCTGCGGACGTCCTCCACGGTCTCGAGGAGCTGGCCCACCCCGCGGTGCGACAGCGCCTCGCATTGCAGCGGGATGATCACCTCGTGCGCGGCAGTCAGGGCATTGATCGTGAGAACGCCGAGCGAGGGCGGGCAGTCGAGCAAGATGAAGTCGTAGTAAGGGTGGACGTCCTCGAGTGCAGCGCGGAGCACGTACTCGCGCCCCGTTTTGGTCAACAGGTAGGCCTCGGCGCCGGCAAGGTCGATCGTCGCCGGGACGAGATCCACCTCGGCCAGTTGATGGACGGCCTTGCCGACCGGAACCCGGCCGGCCAGGACGTCGTGCACCGACTCGCCGACCACCTCGGGGTCAACGCCGAGTGAGAAGGTCAGGCAGGCCTGCGGATCGAGGTCGACCAGCAGCACCCGCTTGCCGAGCTCGCCGAGCGCGGCACCCAAAGCGAGGGTAGACGTGGTCTTTGCCACGCCACCCTTTTGGTTCGCGAACGCAATGACTCTGGCCACGGGGCGATCTCCTCGGAACACCCAATCCTCTCGCACAGCCCGGACGACCGCAACACCGTGAAATCCTTCGGGAGAATTCGGACATGGGATCGCCCCCCGGGCCCGCCGGAGGGCGATCACTGCGTGCCCTTCTAGAGGTTGCGCGCGCCGCTGCGCGCCGATGCCACGATGATCTCGGCGATGACAGCTCCGGATCCCGAGTACACCAGCACGTGTATCGCGTTAACGGTGCCTGCTGTGCTCGTCGAGCTCGTCGTGTTGAGGATCTGCTCGTTCAGCCTGATCTCGACCTTGAGCTGGCCGGGGAGATCAACGATACGGACGGTGTTGGGCGCCGGTGTGTTGGCTATCGGTAGCCCCGCGATCTTGAGGTCGACGAACTTGGCCGTGAGGACCGTCGGCGGTGACGTAGTTCCGTCGGCAGTGCTCTTCGCCGAGACGTCCAGGATTCCGGCCGTGATCAGGCCGTCGAGGATGTTCGTGTCGTGGACTACCGAGCGGGAACTTCCGAAGGGCAGCTTGGAACCGGCCGCCAGCCCGCAGCCGTTGGTTCCCAGAACTGAGCCGCACGCGCTGTTGCCCACTGTGGTCGTGCGCAGAGTCGTCCCGGTGGCCGGCGGAATGATCACCGTCGGCGTCCCGTTGGAGTCCGAACCGCCCCTCGGCCCGATCTCCGCCACCCCGTAGGTAGCGAGGGCGAGCTGCTTACCGCCGAGGGTTCCCTCAACGAAGGCCGTGTAGGCCTTGGCGCTCACGATATCCGGCGTCGGCCCGCATGCCAGGCCGCTCGGGAAGCTCGTGGCCGGGCTCGTCGGGGGCGTTTCGGACGGCGTCCCGGCATGGGAGACGATCACCTCGGTGCCGAGGGCGAGCCCTCGCCACGGCTTCAGGAGAACGACGCGGATCATGTTGACGAAGTGCCGCGACGTCCACTGGTTACCCGAGAGACCTGCGACGCCGCCCTGCTCGTAGAGATAGACGTCGGCGATCGTGTCGGTGGGAATCAGAGGGTCGGGAATGCGAACCCGCGTGTTGGGCGCCACGTTCGTGTACTCGGTGTTGTTGACCACGAGGTTCTGGAACCGCGATCCCCGCGAGTTGTACGAGGCCCCGAGCGCCGAAGCCACCGTTTGCGACACGCCCGTGACGGTGTCGGCGGTGACGAGTCCACCGAGCACTTTCACGTCGAGGACCGTCGCGGTGGCAGTGGATGTGGACTTCCCGAGCGCATCGGGTGCCGTGTGAACGCGTGATTGCGAGGTCCCCCGCAGCACGCGAGCAGACACATCCGGGTTGGCCGGTACGGCCAGTTGCTCACCCTGGTCATTCTGCTTTGCCCCCGGCGCTTCGGTGTTGCGTGGGTTTTGCGGCGGGAGCTTGACGAGACCTCCGAGCGCATCCACCTTCAGACCGTAGGAGCTCGCGCTCGTCCGGGCCCCGGCCGTCGTCACCGTGGCAAGCAGGTGATACGGCGGGGCCGTCGTCTGGTCGGAGGTCAGCTCCACGAGGTTGTCGAGCAGCGCCCCATGCGCAACGCCCTGGCCGATGAGCAGCACCAGGGTCTTGGACCCGGAGGCCCCCGGCTGCAGGGTCCCAAGGCTCCACGACACCGTGTTGCCGAACTGGGTTCCCCCGCCGGTGCTCACGACGGAGGTCCCCACGGGGATCGTGTCCTTGAGCAAGGTGTTAGTCGTCGCGACAGCCCCGGTGTTGGCGTAGCCAAGCGTGTACGGCCAGTAGCCGCCCGGCACCGCATTGCCCGGACACTGCGTCTTGGTGACCGACAGGCGCGGGCAGTCGAGCTGAATCGTGGCCGTGCTCCGCTGCGCCGGGTGGTTCGTCGCCTGCGCCTGTGCGGTGTTGGAGTACAAGCGCGTGATGCAGTCGAGCCCTCCCGAGGTCGGGCTGGTTATGTGCACGCTGAACGCGCTTGTTGGCGCCAGCTCCGTCTTGGAGCACGTCAACGTTTGCGCACCGGTCTCGGTGTTCGTGGAGATCGCGCAGGTCGGGTCGCCGGTCGTGTCGGCGGCCACGATAGTCCAGTTGATCCCCGGTCCGACCGGCAGCGCGTCGCTCAGCGAGACGCTGTTGGCATTGCCGGCACCGCTGTTGGATACGGTGATCCGGAACCCGATCGCCAGCCCGCCCATCACCGGCGAGGCGTCGGCGGTCTTTACGATCACGAGCACCGGGCAGTTGACGGTGACGCTTGAGCTTGGGTTGAGGTCGGGGTGGTTGGTTGCCCGCACCTGCGCCGTGTTCGGATACGTGTCGTCCTTGCACTCCGCGCCGCCGCCTGCCGTGTCGCTGACGATGTGCACGCTGAACGAGCTGTCCGGCGCCAGCTCTGCCTTGGAGCAGGTCAGCGTCTGGGCTCCGGTCACGGCGTTGGTCGAGATGGCGCAGTTGGGGTCGCCCGTCGTGTCGGCATCGACGATGGACCAAGCGATGCCCGGACCCGTCGGAAGAGCGTCGGTCAGGGTGACGTTGTTGGCGTTGCCGGTGCCGGAGTTCGCCACGGTGATGACGAAACCGATCTGCTCGCCGGCGTCCACCGTCGCGTTGTCGGCCACCTTCGTTGCGGTCACGACCGGGCAGTTCACCTGCACGGTGTCTTTGGCCGTGACCACCGGGTGGTTTGTGGCCTGAGCCTGAGCGGTGTTGGGGTAGTTGCTGTCCACGCAAGCCGCACCGCCGCCGGCGGTCTGGCTGATCACATGGACGCTGAACGAGCCACCCGGACCCAGCTCGGTCTTCGAGCACGTGAGCGTCTGCGCGCCCGTCTCGTCATCCGTCGAGATAGCGCACGTCGGGCCACCGGTCGTGTCGGCTTCCACGATGGACCAGTTGACGCCTAGACCAGACGGGAGAGCGTCGGTGAGCGAGGCGTTGTTCGCCGTTCCGGTGCCGCTGTTCGACATGGATACGACGAATCCGATCTGCTCTCCGGCGTCCACCGTGTCCGCGTCGGCGGTCTTGGTCGCCGTCAGCACCGGACAGTTCACCTGCACGCTCGAAATCCCGGTGACTTCCGGATGGTTCGTGGCCTGTGCCTTCGCGGTGTTCGGGTACGTGTCGTCCTTGCATTCCGGACCGCCCCCGGCCGTGGCGCTCACGATGTGCACGCTGAACGAGCCGTTCGGCGCCAGCTCTGGCTTGGAGCACGTCAGCGTCTGGGCACCGGTCTCGGAATTGGTCGCGATCGAGCAGGTCGGGCCGCCGGTGGTATCGGCCACCACGATCGTCCAGTTGACCCCCGCACCCTTCGGGAGAGCGTCGGTCAATGTCACATTGTTCGCGTTGCCGGTGCCGGTGTTCGTCACGGTGATGACGAAACCGATCTGCTCGCCGGCATCCACCGTCGCGTTGTCGGCTGTCTTGGAGACCTGCAGGCCCGGGCAGTCCACGGTGACGCCTGATGTCCCGCCGACCCGTGGGTGGTTCGTGGCCTGTGCCTGTGCTGTGTTCGGGTAGGTGGAGTTCTCACACGTATCTCCCCCACCGGCCGTCGGGCTGACGACGTGAACCGAGAAGCTGTCATCGTCCGGCATGCCGGCCTTGGAGCAATTGAGCGTCTGCGCTCCCGTAACCGCGTCCGCCGAGATGGAGCACGTGGGCGACCCGGTGGTGTCGGCGGTGACGATGGTCCAGTTGGTGCCGGCGCCGGCCGGAAGCGCGTCGGTCAAGGTGACGTTTGACGCCGCCCCCGGACCCGCGTTCGAGACCACGACGACGAAGCCCATCTGCTCGCCGGCGTCGATGGACGCCGCATCTGCGGTCTTGGTGACCGTCAGGGCCGGGCACTGAACCGTCACCGACGCTCGTGAGGTCACCTGCGGATGGTTCGTCGCCTGTGCTTGTGCGGTGTTCGGATAGGTATCCGCAGCACAAGTGTTTGCCGGTCCTGCCGTGGAACTGATCACGTGAACGTGGAAGCTGTCGTTGGCCGGCATACCGGCCTTGGAGCAGTTCAGGGTCTGCGCCCCCGTCTCGTCATCGGCCGAGATGGAGCAGGTCGGCGAACCGGCGGTGTCGGCCTCCACGATCGTCCAGTTGAAGCCGGGACCCATCGGGAGAGCGTCGGTAAGCGATGCGTTGAGAATCTCACCTGGGCCGGTGCTGGTCACGGTGATGCCGAAGCCCACCTGCTCGCCGGCGTTCACCGTCGGGGTGTCGGCCGTCTTCAAAACGCTCAGACCCGGGCAGTTGACGGTGGTCGAAGCGCTCGCTTGAACCTCCGGGTTGTTGTCTGCCACCACGGTCGCCGTGTTGTTGTAAGTGGTCTCGGTGCAGCCGGTGGCGCCCGATGTCGGACTGGTCACGTGGACTGTGAAGCTTGATCCACCCGGCATGGTCGCTTTCGTGCACGTCAAGGTCTGGGTGCTCGGTCCCGTCGCCGGGCTGATCGAACACGCGGGATCTCCGGTAGTCCCGGCGACGGTCCAGGACAGCCCGGCCTGCGCCGTTCCCGTGGGAAGGACGTCGGTCAGCACGACGTTGCGCGCGTCACCCCCAGGGTTCGTTACTGTGATCGTGAACCCGATCTGCCGACCTGCGGTGACACTCGCGGCGTCGGAAGTCTTTTCGATTTGCAATGCCGGCGGCAGAATAGCCGCGCCCTGGATCTGGTTATCGCGCTGGCCGACCGACTCCCCGTCCGCCGCCGCCCACTTGATGTGGTACGGGCCGCCGCTGATGTTGGAGGAGCCGAGTCCGAGACCCCAGCCGCCGTCGCCCACGATGCTGGCTGCGGTGTGACCTCCGAAGAGCAGCTGCACGACGGTGTCCGCGTCGGCCTTTCCGTCGCCGTTTGCATCCGCGATCGCGTATTTGACGTTGATCGCGGCGTAGTCGTCACCGGTCGCTCCCGCGACGTTGTCGTGGATGGGATCGGAGTAGTACACATCGGTGAGCGTCCCGCCGTACATGGTCATGACACGGCCGGGGCCGGCCGGGACCATATGCGCGGCGGTAACGCGGCTCGCGCCTCCGGCAACCGGAGGAACTTCAGTCGGGTCGTCGGGGATCGGGTAAGTCGTGGGGTCGCCACCGGGACATTTGGTGACCCCGGAGCACCGGTCGTCGGCGTCGGTCGGGTCGCCCGTAAGATCGGTCTGCGTGAAGTTCCAGGAAGCCAGCGAGTCGTAGGCGTGAATGCCATCGGCGACCCCGCCCTTGCGAGCCTGGTACCGGAAGGTCAGCGTGCGATCGACAGCGGAGGTTCCCTTGGGGACTTCGAGCATCGCGCGTTGCGGGGTGACCTCACCTTCCCGGTAGTGAGAGTTGCTGCCCTGAAGCGTTCCGTTTATCCAGCCGCCCGGACACCCAAGGCTCGTGCTGGGAACCTTCCCGTTGGCACACTGCGAATAGTCGAGGACCCTGACCCCGCCACTTGCGGCAGAAGCCGGGAGGACTCCCGCGAAGACCGAGACGGTTGCGAAGGCGAAGATGCCCGCCAGGCGAGCGATTCGCGGTGCGGATGTCGAGCGTGCCATGTGTTTCCCCCCAAGGGGCCGCCACTCCCAAACCGGTGAACGGTTCGCCGCGGCAAGCCCAATCGCGTTTTGTCCCACCCCGGCCTGGGCCCCCGCCCGGCACAAGGAGGATTGAAGTCCAATGACCATCAACGATGCCGTTCCCGGCGTCGAGTGTCAATGGGCAGACCACATGCCAAAACGGCAATGACGGGACCAACACATTGAAGAAATGACCAAAACGAAACCCGAGCGCGAGGCCCGACCTTGGGCCGGGCCTCGCGAGATGGCAGCTGCTGCGGTTACCCGAACGTGGCGCCCGAGTAGGCCTCCGCGACGATAACCTGCACGCCGGGCTGAAGCCCGAGCACATTGAGCGGCGACGTCACGACGAGCCTGATGGCCCGCACGGTCAGCCCGCTGTGGGTTGCTCCGCCGCAGGGCGTGACCGGTCCCGGCTCGGGGAACGGCGGCTGCGGCGGCGCTCCATCGCAAAGTTGCTCGTTGAGCACCACGAACCCGAGGCCGGCGATCGGGATCACAGTGTTCGGCGCCGGCGTCACTCCAAACGTGACCGGCGGCGAGCCGGCCACATAGAGGTTAAGCAACTCCGTTCCGGCATCACTCGAACTCGCTCCCGAACCGTTGCCCACGCTGCGGGCACGGGACTTCACCACGCCGGCCTGGACCGTGCACGTCGTGCCCGTGTGCAGCACGCAGACGTCCACAGTGTCGGCCTCGCTGCTCGCAACGGCCTCGCTACCGATGGACCCTGTGCTCTGCGTTTCCCACGCTCCGGCGAAAAGCGTCGATCCGTCCGCCGGGACCTTCAGCACGTCCAGGTTCGACCCGTCGTTCCCGCCGTAGACCGGGACGCTCGCGTACCCGACCACAACCGGAAGGATCTCCGGCGTGGTGTTGGCGCTCGCGATGAAAGCGTGACCGGCCACTCCCTGGTTCGGGCAGAGCGGGCCCGACGGGAACTGCGCGTGCCCCACGGCCCGAGAGATGGTGATGTCGGTCGTCTGCTTACCGGGCACCAACGGGTCGCGGTCCACCGCATGGAGGTAGATCATCGTCACCGAGGTGTCGGCCACGAAGTTGCCGGTGGTCTCCCCGGCGACCGACCGCAGCGTTACGAAGCTCTTGTCCTTGCCGTCGCGGCCGAAGAGCTGGCTGAGGTCGATCTCGGTTCCCGGTGCCGCGTTGTCGTAGAGAACCGGCTGTCCGGGACCGGTCTTGCCGTCGGTGTCGATCAACAGGTTGACGAACCCCGTGCCGTTGGTGTTGTAGGAAGATCCGAACGGCCCCGCCTGGGCCAATGCCACGGCCCGGACTACTTCGGCCGTCAGGACTCCGTCCAGGATGTTCAAGCCGGCCACCTCGGCGATGCTGTTTTGCTCGGCCATGTACGGAGCCGTGGTCACCGTGCTAGTCGCCGTTCCCCCGACCACCCGGGCGTTGAGGATGCTCGGGGGAAGGGGCGGCGCCGGCAGCGTCACATCGGCCACGTAGGACGAATCCCTGTCGGGATCTCCGGGGCCGGTCTTGGTACTCACGGCGGCTGGCTTCGGGTAAAGCTCATCGATCCCTAGCCCGGTGTCGGTGATGTGGATGCCCGACGCAGTCCCGTTTGCGGCCGCGTTCGTCGCGTCGGGAGCCGGAGGACCGACCGTGACGCAAGCCTGCGACGAGGCGTCGGGTGTCCCCGGCTGTTGCGGGCTGTCCACCGTCGCCGTGTTGCACAACTGGCATTTCGCCGGGAGCTGGTCGACCCTGATGGTCAGCGAGACCGTCCCCCCGCCTCCCGGCGGGATCGGCCCTGCGATGTTCCAGGTCACGGTGCCGCTCGAATGGGTGCAGCCGCCGGTGCAGCCCACATAGGAGGTGCCGGCCGGCAGCACGTCCTTGACGACGGCCGACCCAGCCGTCCCAGGGCCGCTGTTCGAATAGTCGATGTCGAAGGTGACGTTGCCACCGAGACCGACGGTGGAGGACCTCGCCCGCTTGGTCAAGCCCATCGTCGGGGGCGGGCACAAGTCGTTCCGGCGTTGGGTCCGGTCCTTCAGCGCCGACGTTATTGCGACCGAGGACCGGGTCTTCATCCAGGCGCTCGTGAAGTTGGGGCAAATGTCCCCGATGGTCCTGGTCAGGTTGAGCGACAGCTCGCCGAACGCGCCGGTCGCGACACCGGGGTCGGCCAGGGTAACACCGCTGACCGTGGCGTCGTAGGTCGTGTGCTCGACCAGCTTGCTGCTGTCCTCCTCGAAAACGCCGATACCGGGCCCCGTGAACTTCCACCGGAACGCTCTAATGGAGATCTTGCTGCCGCCGCCATCGAAATCGAAGGCCAGCAGGATGTCGCCGTTGGTCCGCAGCGGCACGCCCGGGCAGAACTCGGCGTCGGACTGATTGAACTCGTAGTCCACATCCGCGGTCCCGTTGGTGCTGAGGCGCAGCCACCTGGCGTAGATGTACTTCTCCTTGGCCCCACCCGTCCCAGTCGGCAACTCTCGGAACGCGATCGCGCCGGAGATGAGATCGTCCTTCTGCGGCGGCAAGCCGTTGCCGCAGACCCACCCGCCGGGCTCGTTTTGCTTCGCGCTTCTGAAGATGTCGTCTTTGTTGGATTTCTTTGCGTCCGACCACGGTTTGAGAACCGGCTCGGACAAGCTTACCCAGTCGATCGGCTCACTTGCCGCGTTCTCGGCGCTATCGCCGTCGATCTCGAAACGGCCGACCGTGCCGCCCATCGACGTTGCGTATGCCGCTTGCCCGGCCAGCAGGAAGAAAGCCAGCCCCAGCACAGCGATGGTGTTCTTTCGCATCCCAATCCCCCCTGAGAAATGACCCGAATGCGTTGCCCACAATGGAACAACTCACACAAATTCTCAGGCAAGACGACCACAAAGTCAAGAGCATCGAGCACCCAGTGCGGTGATGGATCTCTCGGGACAAGTTCGTGAAACGGAGATTTGGACGTAGGACCGGATGTCGGGTCGGCCTCGGGCCGCCCAGAACGCTTGGTCAGGGACGGCCAAGCTTGGCCAAACGCTCTCCGGCAGCGTGGAGGGTGTCGAGTCTCTTGCAGAACGAGAATCTGAGCTTGTCGCGCCCAAGCTCCGGCCGCGAATAGAACGAGGAGCCGGGAACGCTCGCCACGCCGACATCGGTCACCAGATGCCGCGCTGCGGCCACGTCGTCGTCGAATCCGAACCCGGAGATATCGGTCATGATGTAGTAGGCTCCGGACGGTTTGTAGGTCTTGAAGCCCGCTCCTTCCAAAATGCCGAGCATGAGGTCGCGCCGCTCCAGATAATCCGCCCCGAGCGTCGCGTAGTAGGCATCGGGCAGCCCCATTGCGACCCGACCGGCCTCCTGCAGCGGCGCCGCCGCTCCTACCGTGAGGAAATCGTGCACCTTGCGAATGCCGTCGGTGAGTGCCGGCGATGAAATCGTCCATCCCACACGCCAGCCGGTCACCGAATAGGTCTTCGACAGGGCATTGATGGTGACGGTGTGGTCTTCCATCCCGGGGATGGTCGCGGGAGGGACGTGTTCGGTGCCGTCGTAGGTCATGTGTTCGTAGATCTCGTCGGTGAACGCGACCACGCCCCAGTGCCGGCACAGGCGCGCAATGGCTTCGAGCTCCTCACGGGTGAACACCTTGCCGGTGGGATTGTTCGGAGTGTTGACGATGATGCCGCGAGTCCGTTCGTTAAACGCCCCTGCCAGCTCTGCCTCGTCGAACGTCCAGTCGGGTTCGTGCAGCGTCACATACCGAGGTGTGGCGCCGGACAGAATCGCGTCCGGACCGTAGTTCTCATAAAAGGGTTCGAACACGACGACCTCGTCGCCGGGATCGATGACCGCGAGCTGAGCTGCAATCATCGCTTCAGTCGAGCCACAGGTCACGCAGATCTGACGGTTGGGATCAACCGGTATTCCGTAGGTTCGCTCGAACTTTGCCGCGATCGCTTCCCGGAACCCCTGTGCGCCCCAGGTGATGGCGTACTGATTGATATCGGCGTCGATGGCCGCCTTCGCCGCGCCCTTCAACTCCTGAGGACACGGGAAGTCGGGGAAACCCTGTGCAAGGTTGATGGCACCGTGCGCGACGGCGAGCCGGGTCATCTCTCGAATCACGGACTCGGTGAAGCTGGCCGCCTTGCGAGAAATACCGATGCTCCGCACGTTTCCCCCTTCCGTCAACCGCCGTAACCGGCCGTCGCCTCGGTCGAGGAAAGATACTTCATTCCCGGATCGCACTCCCCGCGTGCCGGGCAGCCACGGCACCACCCGCCCGGCGTCAGGTCGGGGGTTCGCCGGCCCGCGCGCAGCTCGATGATCTTGCGGGCACCGTCCACCGTCCGGCGGACTGCGCTCGCGAGAGTGTCCTCCGTTACGTCCTCGACCGAGAACGTCCCGGCATCCAGGTAGTAGGCGGCTACCCGGAATGGGGGCACACCGCTGCGGAGGGTCTCGAGCAGCGCATAGAAACGAAGCTCTTCTGCGTGCTGTGCGTAGGCGCCTCCGGTCTTGAAATCGATGATGACCACACGCCCCTCGGTGCCGCGCGGGCGGCCGAGCGCGAAGTCGAGCTTTCCGCTGAGCAGGATCCGGCCGTCGCACAGGTCCACGCGGACCGGGGACTCGACGCGTGGAAACCACGCGGGAGAGATCGGCGGCCAGTCGCTCAGGAACTTCACGACCGCATCGTTGGCCTCGCCCTTGAGTCGCGCGATCTCCGGGGCAGGCAGAGACTTCAGGAACGGTCCGGCTTGGCGGTCCCGGTCCATCAGCGCATTCACCGCGCCTTCGATGAGCTCGAGCGGCGCCCCGACCTCGGGCGAAACGATCGACAGTTGGATTGCCTCGTGCGCAACTCTCCCCTTGACCATCGACACCGTCCAGGCAAAGGGCCGGCGCTCTCCTGCGGCCCAAAGGCCCTCACATGAGTGCGCCTGGTGCAGCGGATACTTGGAGACGACGCTCGAGGTGCCGGGCGCGACCATCTCAGCCCAGGGCGCGAGCCCCCGTTCGATCTCGGCCCGGAGCCCGGCCGCGAGCCCGGGGTCGAAACGCCGGCGCAGCGCGGGGTTCTCGACGGCCAGCAGCTCGTCGAGGATGCCCTCCTGGGCGGGGGTCAACTCCGCTCGATCGATCACCGACACAGTATGACCGCGGAGTGTGACCCGCCCCGCAGGCGGGAGAAAACGGAACTTCGCCGTCGATAGACTCTGGAGTCCGGCTGCCGAGGAGGACGTGTGACCATTCCCATCGTCGACGAACGCATCGACGGATATATGCAGAGCTTGCTCCGACGGCACGACAACGCGCTGGTACTCGAGATGGAGGCGGTTGCCAAGGAGAATGGCTTTCCGATCGTGGGGCGCATGGTCGGAGTGACGCTCGAGATCCTCGCGCGATCCATCGGGGCCCGCCGCGTGTTCGAGCTGGGATCGGGCTACGGCTATTCCGCGTACTGGTTCGCGAGGGCCGTGGGAGACGGCGGCGAGGTTCACCTGACCGACGGTGATCCGGGCAACGAAACGAAGGCGCTCGACTACCTCGGGCGTGCCGGACTAGGCGAACGTGTCCGGTTCCACGTCGGGGACGCCTTGTCGTCCTTCTCGGCCGTACAGGGCGACTTCGACATCGTCTACTGCGATATCGACAAGCACGGGTATCCGGGTGCCTGGGCGGCGGCGTGTGAGCGGATCCGCGTCGGCGGCTTGTGGTTGTGCGACAACGTTCTTTGGTCCGGCCGGGTGGCCGAAGACCCGGTGACCGACGACGTCCGGCCCGGCTGGACTGAAGCGATCAGGCAGATGAACGAGTCGATCGCCGGCGACGACCGTTACCTGGCAACGATCCTTCCCATCCGCGACGGAGTCTCGGCCGCCATCCGGCTGCATTAGCGCCGGGCATCCGGGAGACACGATTTCCTCAGCCCAATTGCTTGCGCCGCAGGATCCGAAGCGTCTTCGTCAACGCGGTGAACGACGAGAGCGCCTTCTGCGGCCGGCCCACGGCGGTGACGTTCTCGAACACCGCGTGGCGCAGGCCGGCCTGGACGTAAGCTTGCGTCTTGGCGGCGACCTCGTCGGGAGTTCCGTGAGGGAATAATGCGTGGACGACGTCCCACGGAACCTTGTCCATCGCCGAAAACACTTCATCGCGGGCATACCGCGTCGGCACGAAATCCAGAATGCCCTTGAAGTCCTCTCCGAACGGGTGGCTTCCCCCGACCTCACGCCATACCTCCGCATCGAAGATCAGCGCGCCGAGCCGCATTGCGGGGGTTTCCAGCGCTTGATGGCAGGTGTCGTGTGCAGCGTCGATCAGCACCGTCAGGACCATGCCGGGAGTGATGGACTCCGGATCCCGGCCGGCGGACTCGGCGGACGCCCGAATACGCGCCAGTGCCTTCGCATACCTCTCCGGAGAAAGAGAATGCGGCAGCCACCCGTCCGCATAACGCCCGCACACGTCGAGCATTTTCGGTCCCATCGCCGCGAGCCAGATCGGCGGCGGACGCTTGAGATACGGCCGCAGCGACATCGTCGCGCCCCGGAGACGAAAGAACTCACCTTCGAAGTCCACCGGACCGCGTGCCGACCACAAGAGGCGGATTACCCTGAGCGCCTCCTCCGTGCGCGCAGCCGGACGGATCAGCTCGAGCCCATACGGCTCGGTATGCTCACGCTCGCCGGCCCCTAGGCCCAGGATGAAGCGGCCCTTCGTCGTGTGCTGCAGCGTCAGTGCGGCCCGCGCGATCCAAGCAGGCGTAAGCCGGAGCGGATCTACTACCCCCACGCCGAGCGAGATCCGCTTCGTTCGCGCACCCACCGCGGCAATGGATACGAGGGGGTCGAAGAACTCGTCGGGGTCGCGCACGAGTCGTGCAGCAGGGGTGAACTCCTGAGACCACATCCCCGGCGGCACCAAGCCCATGAAATGATCGATGAACCAGTAGGAGTCGAAGCGGAGGCGGTCGGCGATCCGGCTCGTGATTCGCGTAATCGTGTGCGGGGGACGGGTTGGGTCCTGGACCCCGACACGAAGACGTCTCGGGTCTCGCCTCATCGCCTTCGTGCCCTTCCGGTCCTGCGCACTCTCCCCAAGAGCTGCTTGAACTCATCTCGCTCCGCGAGGCTCGCACGCAGACGTTCCGTCTTTGTCGGCGAATACAGCGCCCGAAGCAAAGCCCGGAGGCCGCCGAGCAAGCGCGCGTCGTAGGGATGCCACCACGCCACCGGAATCTTGCCCGAGTCCACCGAGAGCAGGCGTGGGTGAACGTTCTCGTACAGGCCGAATTTCGAATGGGTTACGCCGACTCCCGATCGCTTTGCGCCGCCCCACGGGAGCTGCATCGCCGCGAACGAGTACATATGGTCGTTGATCCACACGCTCCCGGCCTCCAGCGACGAGGCAAGAACCTTGGCGCGATCGACATCGCGGCTCCACACCGAGGCGCCGAGCCCGTACTCCGAATCATTGGCGAGCGTCACGGCGTCGCGCTCATCGTCGAAGGGCATGATTGGGATCACGGGTCCGAAGGTTTCCTCCTGCATCAGCGTCATTGAGTGGTCGACGTCCGTGACCACGGCCGGTGCGTACCACTTGCCCGGCAGGCCAACGTCTATCGGGCCCCCCGTATGCCGCTTCGCGCCGCGCTCGAGCGCATCATCGACCTGGGCACACACGACGTCGTATTGGCGCTCGTCGGTGAAGGGACCCACCTGTGTAGCCGGGTCCA
The DNA here is from genome assembly GCA_046713235.1 of Actinomycetota bacterium. Taxonomy (GTDB): domain Bacteria; phylum Actinomycetota; class AC-67; order AC-67; family AC-67; genus JBKKBZ01. Next base: position 55,780 of record JBKKBZ010000047.1, read on the forward strand.
GCGGATCGCCCGGCGTGAGTCCGGCTGCCAGCTCGCAGACCCGGTCGAGGAACTCGTCGTGCACCGTTCGAGACACGTACACGCGCTCGATCCCGGCGCATGTCTGCCCACAGTTCGCGATGCCGCCCCAGACGATTCCACGAGCCGCCCTGTCGACATCGGCATCAGCACACACGATGGCTGCGTCCTTGCCGCCCAGCTCGAGCACGCAAGGCTTCATCGTCTCCGCGCATGCCGTGGCCACAGCGCGTCCCACCGCGACCGATCCGGTGAAAAAGATCTTCGCGATCCCCGGATGCCGACACATGGCCGAACCGGTCTCAGCGTCACCGTGAACGACCGTAAAGAGTCCCTCCGGAAGACCGGCCGAATCGAAAGCTCGCCGGAGAAGCTCGGCGATCAAGGGCGTGAGCGGCGCCGGCTTCAGCACGACGGCGTTTCCGGAGACGAGTGACGCAGCTACCTCTCCGGCCGGTGTGGACAACGGATAGTTCCACGGCGTGATGATGCCGACGACTCCGAGCGGCGTGTAGTCGATGTAGTGGCGCTTATGCTTGAGGTATAGCTGAGGGGACGGTACTCGCTCGCGTGCAAGGGTATCGGGACCGAGCCGCGACAGAATGTGGAGCATGTCGACCACCGGCACGAGCTCCATTGCGTAGGACTCGACGATGGTCTTGCCGTTCTCTTTGGTGAGCATCTCTGCGTACGAGCTGTGGTTATCGAGGATGTGGTCGGAGGCACGGGAGAGGATCCGGGCCCGCTCGCGGATCGGGACATGCGCCCAGCGACGCTGCGCCTCGGCAGCAGCCCCGACGATGCCGTCGAGCGCGGACGGCAGCGTCACCGTGACCCGGCCGAGCTCCTCATGGGTCGCGGGGTTGATCGAGATGATCTCCTCGATCTTTGGCTTCCGGGTCCGGGCAGGACGTTTGCCGATCTCCTCCGCCGGACTCGTCTTTCTGGTCTTCGCCATCGCCGATACTCCTTCCCTCTCGCACCGCGGTGAACCTATTTGGACCGCGCACGGTCGCGCAGCCGCTCGAGTGTGTCCCGGTCGGTCGTGTTGGACCCGATCTCTCCGCCGTGTTCGTTTCCGTGCCAGTCGCTCGATCCGGTCGCAATGAGATCCAGCCGCTTCGCCAGCACTGCGAATCGCTCGCGTGCAGCCGGATCATGATCGGGATGGTTCACTTCGATCCCCCCGAGCCCGGACTCGGCCATCTCTTCGATTGCCGGCGTGGGATCGGGGTGATCGGTCTCGAGCCAGATGGGGTGCGCGACGACTGCGGTGCCGCCGGCCTCCCGGATGATCTCTACGGCTTGCACCGGCGTCAGGGCATGGCGCTCCACGTAGGCACGTCCCCGGTTCGCGATCCATTCGGCGGTGAATGCGGCGGTCGTGCTCGGCACGGCGCCGAGCTCGACCATTGCCTGCGCGATATGCGGCCTGCCGATGCTCTGTCCTTGTGCGATCTCGCGCACACGCTCGAACGTAACCGCAACTCCCAGCTCGTTCAGCCGGGCGATCATCGCCAGCGCTCGCTCGACCCGGTCGTCCCGCAGCAGCCGTAGCTCTCGCCGAAACCGTGGATGATCCCGGTCGAAGAAGTAGCCGAGGATGTGGACCGATGCTCCGGCGCGCGTCGTCGACATCTCCACACCACAGAGAACCTCGATGCCCAGCGATCGCCCGGCCGACTCCGCCTCCCCGAACCCTTCGTACGTGTCGTGGTCCGTGAGCGCGAAGCCTTCCAAGCCGGCATCGTGGGCGATCTTCGCTGCCTCCGCCGGCGAATAGGCACCGTCGGACCGGTTGGAGTGAACGTGCAGGTCGAACCCCATCTACGTGAAGGCGCTGATGCCGGTGAGGTGGCGGCCGATGATCAGCTTCTGAATCTGGCTCGTTCCTTCATACAGCGTGGTTACGCGCGCGTCGCGCAGGTATTTTCCGACGGGATATTCGTCGATGTACCCGTACCCGCCGTGCACCTGGATCGCGAGGTTGGCGCATTTGACGGCGGTCTCGCTCGCATGGAGCTTTGCCATCGAGGCCTCCAGCGAATTGCGCACGCCCTTGTCCTTCAGGAAGGCCGCGCGCCAGACGAGCAATCGCGCGGCCTCGATCTCGACGGCCATCTCGGACAGCATCTCCTGCACGAGCTGGAATCCCGCGATCGGGCGGCCGAACTGCTCCCGCTGCTTCGCGTAGGCCAGCGAGGCGTCGAGACAGGCCTGCGCGAGGCCCACACAGGACGCACCGAGTCCGACCCGACCGTTGTCGAGAGCGGACAGCGCCACCTTTATGCCGTCACCGATCCCTCCGAGCATCGCATCGGCGGGGACGCGAACGTTTTCGAGCACGAGCTCCGCCGTCGATGATGCGCGCAACCCGAGCTTTCCGTGAATCTCGTTCGCCGTGAAGCCGGGGGCATCGGTCGGCACGAGAAACGCCGTGATTCCCTTCGCGCCGGCCCCGGCCTGGGTTTGCGCCATGACGAGCGCGAGCCCGGCCACCGTACCGTTGGTGATGAACATCTTGGTGCCGTTCAAGATCCAGGAATCCCCATCGCGCCGGGCACTCGATCGCAGCGATGCCGCGTCCGAACCCGCCTCGGGCTCGGTGAGCCCGAAGCAGCCCAGAGAGTCCCCGGCGGCAAGGGGCGGGAGCCACCGCCGGCGCTGCTCTTCGGTTCCCCATTTCAGGATCGAGAGTCCGACCAGGGAGCAGTTCACGCTCACGATGCTGCGCACGGAAGAATCGGCTCGCGCAAGCTCCTCGAGCACCAGCGCGTACGACACCGCGTCGAGTCCCATCCCGCCGTACTCCTCGGGAATCGGAGCGCCTAGAAACCCGAGCGGTTTCATCTTCTCGAGGACCTCACGCGGAAACCGCTCGTCGCGGTCGTTGTCGCGAGCGACCGGGACGATCTCGCGCTCGGCGAACTCGCGGGTCGTCTTACGAATTAGCTCCTGCTCTGGAGTCAGGTCGAAGTCCACAATCGCTCCCGGTTCTGGCGGACGGCGGGCCGGCGCCGATAGGCTACCGCACCTGTATGGACCCCTTCCTCCGCGACTTGTGCGAGCGTGCGCTCGATGTCGCACGAACCGCCGGAGCCTCCTATGCGGACGCCCGCTATCTGGCCGAAGAATGGGAGTCGATCGACGTCCAGGACCAGACCGTCCAGGGAATCGATCGGGGCGTCACCTCCGGCATCGGCATCCGCGTGATCGCCGGCGGCGCGTGGGGCTTTGCCGGAACGGCTCGTCTCGAGCCCCACGAGATCGAGCGCGCCGCGCGACTCGCGGTGGACATTGCCCGCTCAGGCGCGGGCCTGCTCCGCACCCCGGTTCGCCTTGCAGAAGAGCCTCCTCGGGAGACGGCGTGGTCGAGCACGGTGATCGAGGACCCATTTGCCGTTTCGCTCGACGACAAGCTCGGCCTCCTGTTCGAGGCCACCGCGATCATGCGAGGCGTGGAGGGGCTGGCGATCGCGGAAGCATCGATCGATCTCTGGCGCCGGACGTCAATTCTGACCACCAGCGAGGGCAGCCGTATCTCACAAACGATCACGCAGTCCGGCGCGGGGATACGCGCCCTTGCGATCAACGAGCGCGAGATCCAGCAGCGCTCGTATCCGAACTCGTTCCGCGGGCACTTTGCCTGTAGCGGGTACGAGCACATCAGGGCCATGGACCTGACCGGCAACGCCGCGAGGATCGCCGGGGAGGCGGTCGCCCTGCTCTCTGCACCCGAATGCCCGTCGACGGAAACAACGCTGGTCTTGGACGCGCCGCAGATTGCCCTTCAGGTGCATGAGTCGATCGGACACCCGCTCGAACTCGACCGGGTTCTCGGGATGGAAGCTGCCTACGCCGGCACGTCGTTCGTGTCACCCAAGGACCGGGGGCACCTGCGCTACGGGTCGGACCACATCACGATCACCGCCGATGCCACACTTGAGGGAGCACTCGGCTCGTTCGGCTACGACGACGAAGGTGTCGAAGCCCGGCGCGAAACGCTCATCGAGGATGGGATCTTCCACCGCTTCATCACCTCGCGGGAGACGGCGCCGCAGATCGGCGAGGACCGTTCAAACGGGACGATGCGCGCGTCGGGCTGGGACGTCATTCCCCTGATTCGCATGACCAACATCAACCTCGAGCCGGGCGCGTCCTCGCTCGACGAGATGGTCTCCACGACTGACGATGGGATCTTCATGAGCACGAACCTTTCGTGGTCGATCGACGACAAGCGGGTGAATTTCCAGTTCGGAACCGAGATCGCGTGGGAGATCAAGAAGGGACGGCTCGGAAGGATGCTGCGAAACCCTAACTACGCCGGGCGCACGGTAGATTTTTGGTCCTCGTGCGATGCCGTCGGCGGCCCGGCGGAGTGGGGCGCATGGGGAACGCCAAACTGCGGCAAAGGCCAGCCCGGCCAGACCGCTCGCGTCGGGCACGGAACGGCGCCCGCGCGATTCCGAAACGTGCGCGTAGGGGTCCGGGGATGACCCGGCTCGGGCGCGACCGGATGCTGGAGATCGTGCAGCCGGCTCTGGCCGTGCAGGCCGACGGTATCCACGTGCTCGGGTTCCATTCCTGGGGTGGTCTTACACGGTTCGCCTCCTCCGAGATCCATCAGAACACCTGGCGGGAAGACGTTGAGATCAGGGTCATGGCCGTTCTCGCCGGCGGACGCACAGGAGTCGCCTCGACGCATGCCGCGAACGGGGAGGCGGTGCGCAAGGCGGCGCAGGACGCCGTCGCGATCGCCCGGGTGTGTCCGCCGAGTCCCGCGTTTCCCGGTCTCGCGGAGCCTCAAGAGATTCCGGGGAAGGACGGCTACGATGAGGAGACTGCCCAGGCAGGCCCATCCGATCGCGCGGCCGTAGTTCGACGGCTCCTGGCGGGCCTGGCCGGCGACATGGCCGGAGCGGGATTCAGTGAGACCGTGGCCGATGAAGTGCTGGTTGCAAACAGCAACGGCGTGAGCGCATATGCCGCCACCACACGTGCCGGGGTCTCGCTCATGGCGATCGCCCCAGATTCGACCGGCATCTCCGAGGTGCTGACCCGGCGCGTTGGGGATCTGGATCTGGAGCGCATCGCTTCCCGAGCCATCGGCAAAGCCGAACACGGACGTGACCCTCAGCCTCTCGCTCCCGGTTCCTACACCGTCGTCTTAGAGCCGGCGGCCTCCTCCACGCTCATGCAGTTTCTTGCCTGGATCGGATTCGGCGCGAAGGCGTTCCTGGAGGATCGCTCGTTCCTGAGCGATCGCATGGGCGAGCGTGTCTGCTCGGAGCTGGTCACGATCGTGGACGATCCGCTGGCACCGGAATCTCTGGGGCTGCCGTTCGATTTCGAGGGCACGCCGGCGCGCCGTATCGCCCTCATCGAGCGGGGCGTCGCCAAGAGCGTCGTCTGGGACCGCACGACGGCGAAGCAAGCCGGCCTGTCGTCCACCGGGCATGCGCTTCCTCCTCCCAACCCGGAGGGGCCGTTTCCCTTGAATCTCCTCATGGAGCCCGGCGAGCGCTCGCTCGAGGACCTGATCGCCTCGACCGAGCGGGGCTTGCTCGTCACGCGGTTCCACTACTCGAACATCGTTAACGAGAAGGAGACGGTGCTCACCGGGATGACGCGCGATGGCACGTTTCTTATCGAGGACGGAAAGCTCGCCCGGCCCGTCATGAACTTGCGTTACACGCAGAACGCGCTGGAAGCGCTGTCCAACGTGGAGGCCGTCGGCGATACGACGGAAATCTCGACGGAGCTGTTCTTCGGCGGCTCGCGCGCGCCCGCACTGAAGATCAGAGACTTCAAGTTCAGCTCCGCCACGACACATTAAATCCGGCGCAAGGACAATCGACCAGACCGATCAGTCCCGAACCAGGCGGTCGATGCGGTCCAGCGTGGCCGGGAGATCGTCGAGCGTGTGGATGGCCGCGTCGGGGACCGCGACCTGTTCGGGAGTCGGCGCGTCGGGCGCTTCGTTGCGCAAGATCCACACCGTTCTAAACCCGAGGCGCTTCGCGGGAACGAGGTCGCGGTCGAGGCGATCTCCGACCATCACGGCTACCTCCGGACGGCAGCCGGCAAGGTCCAGCGCCGCGCGAAAGATTCGCTCGTCGGGCTTCTCTGCCCCGATCTCCGACGAGATCGCCCAATGCTCGATCCAATCCGAGATGCCGGCGGAGGCCGCGCGATCACGCACCCACGAGTCGTTGTTCGTGATTGCGGCCATCCGATATCGCCGCGCGAGATCGCGCAGCACGCCAAAGACCTCGGGGAAGAGATCCTCGGCCCGGTAGCCGATGCGCTCCCAGGCGGCATCGGCTTGCCGCCGCACCGCTGTGTGCTCCGCGCCGTCGACAAACGCTGCCAGAAGTCCCTCGGTGAAACCGCGCGATTGCTCCGACCGGAGACCGGCAAGCTCGGCATCGAACCTCTCTCGTGTGAGGTGTGGCGCCCGTATCTCAATCGCCTCGAACAGCGAGGTGAAGTACGACGCGTCGCTGAAGAGCGGCCCGCCCACGTCCAGAAACACCCACTGGATCGCCACCGCCCGTTCATCATAATGGTACGCTCGTCCGGTGAGCGCATCGGGACCGAGCTGCGCAGCAGGCGCAATCGTGCTGCACGACGGGGCGCTCCTGCTCGTGCGCCGGGACCGCGAACCCGCGCGCGGTCAGTGGTCGTTGCCGGGCGGGCGTGTCAAGCTCGGCGAGACTCTTGCCGAAGCGGCCGTGCGCGAGGTGCGCGAGGAGACCGGGATCGATATCGACATCGACGGACTGATCGGCATCGCCGAGCGCATCATCCGCGACGACGACGGAGGCATCGAGCACCACTACGTCATCGTGGACTTCACCGCGAACCCTAGAACGACGGAGGTCACCGCGGGCGACGACGCGGCGGAGGCACGGTGGGTGCCGGTTGACGATCTCGGGCAGCTCACGCTCACTGCGGGGCTCATCGAATTTCTGTCCGAGCAGGGCATCCTCCGCAGGGCGGGACGGCTGGGCGCACGACGCTAGATCGGTAACCAACCACGCGGGGCGGCTATAATCGCGCGCCGACAGGGAGGCGAGCAGTGGCGCGAACGATCTTGCCGGTGAAAGTGCACGACTTTCGGATAGTCGATGCCGTTCTAGGTGAGAGCGACCCCGACGCCGCCAACGTGGTGTACATCGGTACCGGCGGCACGTTGTCTTACCCATTCGTCGTGGCCCGGAGGGTATCGGGTCCCGGCGGCTGGTACGTGGACACGTGTCAGATCCTCGCCGCCGGCCGCTTCCCGGTGGACGAGTGGGACCGCAAGTTCGAGCTTGAAGCCGAGTCCATCGATCACTGGGTTACCGATGTACGCCGTCACATCGCCTTGGCGGGTCCGGGACCTTACACGCTGCGATACTCCGTGTACGGCGAGCAGGTCGTCGACGTCGAGTTCGAGGTGGTGGCCCACGACCCGCCGTACGTCGGCATCGTGGCCGGTCCGGTCGATGCTGCGCTCAAGAAGAGCACGATCGCCTGGCTGGAGGTGCCGCAGAAGCGCGGAAAACCGGTGACCGAACCGATCTGGTACGGCTACGAAGGCGGGATCGTCTATGTGCTCGCGGGGCCGAAGGAACAAGATATCACCGGGCTCGACTCCGCCAGTCATGTGATCCTGCACGTACGCTCGAAAGACAAACAGTCTCACGTGGGCGTCACGGACTGTTCGATTCGCAAGCTCCCCAAGGGCCCGAATTGGGAGCGGCTTGCGCGCGATCTTCTGGTCGGCCGGCGATTGAATCTCGCCGACGGCGAGAAGGGCGTCGACCGGTGGCGCAAGAACTGCGAAATCTACGCGCTGACCCCGATCCCGCCGGAGCAAGGCACGGGGTAACCCGCCGCGCTCTTATGCGTGGCGTCGGCGCAGCGCCAGTCCTCCCGCGATTGCAAGCACGAGGAGACCCATACCGAACGTCGCCGTGTCGGTGACTCCCGTTGCCGGGAGTCCGCGCTTGCCCCCCTCCACCCTCGGCTTCCTGCCGGGGCCCGGATCCACCACCACGTTCGCAGGGCTTCCGACGATGAAGTCCATGGTCGCGGTGGCGTCCACCGGATACAGATACGACTGAACGGCCTGGGTCGCCGTGAAACTGTTGGCGAGCGTGAACACTGTGCCGTCGAAGAGACGGTCTCCTGCCGCCGCAGGCCTCTCGTCGGGCATGTGGCCGCGGTCGGTTCGCCCGGCCTGAGCGCGGAGCAGATTTCGGGGTACCGACAGCTTGATCGTCCCCGCCTGCGGATCGACCTTTCCTTCGATGGCGGTCTTCTGGTTCCACACGATGATCTTCTCGGAGGTCGGGTCTGCCTGTCCCGCCTCCGTGCCCTTGGTCGTGAAGTCGTCGAAGCCAAATGTCCAGCCCGTTGCCGGGTTCCATGCCGCCGTTGCTCCGGCCGGCTGGAACCCGTTCATGAAGCGGAACAGGTAGACGAGCGACCGGCTGTTCGTGTCCAGGAGGGCTTGTTGAAGCGCGGAGCCGCCGACATCGGCGAGATGCATCGTTACCGTCATGCCTCCGTCCACGATCTTGGCCCCGGTCTCGAGATCGACCTCCGGACCGACGTCAACCTTCGTCACGTCGAGAGCCGGCTGGTTGGTCGGAGTCGGCGTCACGAAAAGCTGCGAGTAGGGCGCCAGCGCGTCGCCCTCGGGATCCTCGGTGGATTGGCGAAGCGCAGGCCGGCGTGCCTTGAGGCTTCTGTCCGCCAGAAGGCTCGGCCCCGTTTCCTGCGTCACGACGGTTGCCGTCGAGACATGGCCGATCTCGTCGGTCGGCTTCTTCGCCGATGATCCGTAGACGACGTGGAGCCTGCCGGTCGTCGGACTCAGGTCCATCGCGAAGTAGTCGGCCAAAGAGCGGTCTCCCTTCTTCGGGACACCGCTGTCGTCGGGAATCGGGACGTCGCAGGCCAGCCCGTTGAGGCAGATCGAGCCGTAGTGAAACGGATGGGAGGTGGACTTGGCCTGGGCCCAGTGCGGCTCGGAGGAAAGAGCATCGGTCGAGATATTGACGTACGGATACCAAGAGGCTACGAATGCGCCCGAATCCGCGTCGCCGATGCTGTCGGTGCCGAAGAAGGCGACGGCCACGCGGCCCTCATCCCCCGCAACTATCCACGGCATGACCGTCGTCTCCACGTTGTCCCGGTTCACTCGGACCTGCTTGCCTGTGCCGATCTTCTCGCCGCCCTCGCAGGAAGCCACGCGGCCGGCCGGAACCACGGTCATGTAGGTGTCGCCGCCGACCCCCTTGGCTGTGTACGCGATGTAGATGTTCCCCGCAGAGTCGTGGTCGGCGAGGATGAAACCCGCGCTCGGGTCGAAGCCGGCGTCGATGATCACGCAATCGTCCCACGTCGTCCCGCCGTCCATCGAACGAAACAGCGTGATATCGGTTCGCGACGTGGCCGAGTTGTAGGACGGGAAGTAGACGATCGCCTTCGAGGGGTCGTCGTCGGACGAGAGGATGGCCCGGAGGGGTCCGATACGCCCGTTGCCACCGCCGACGATGATCGGGGGCCCGTAGGTCAGCCCGCCGTCGGTGGATTTCTGGACCGTGTAACTGGTGGCAAGTTGGTTGAAGTTCAAAAAGACCGTCTTCTCGTCGGTGAACACGAGCCACTGCCGGTCCACGCCGACGGGGGACTCGCTGACCGCCGACACCGTCAGCGTGTGGCCGGCGTCGTCGGAGGTTCCGGTGCTGAAGTTCGTGAGAGGCCCAAGCCCGGTGTAGGCGAACGTGTAGTTCGCCTCGCCGGTGGAGTTGGGATACGGCGCCGTTGCGAGACCGCAGTCTCCGCCGCCTTCTCCCCCTGAGATCTGACCGCGGGGAGGCTGACCGAGAAGGTGGAATTGATCACCGCCGTCGGTCGAGATCTGGGCGTAGTCGGCGATGTTCGAAAAACCTGAGGGGCCGCAGGTCCAGATGCGTCCCGCGCGATCGATGTGGACCTCGGGCTCACCGACATCGCGCTGCGGGTCGGTCGGAACGCTTGCGGAGAACGTGATCCCGGCCGCGCCGATGGACGGGTATTGGGTCGCTCCGGCCGCCGATCCGGCGCCAGAGAACCCCAATAGAACCGTCAACCCGAGGATCGACACACACGCGGCAACAACAGATCGATTTCGCAATTTAGAACCCCCCTCGGGACAAAGAATATGAGTCCTGGGCGTGACCGGCAACCGTCTCGAGGCAGGATGTATCCCACGAATCACCGAAAGAGACCGAAGTGCCGGTAGGCGT
>JBKKBZ010000048.1:0-3433 GCA_046713235.1 Actinomycetota bacterium
CTTCACTCCTCGCGCGTGAGGTCGGCGGCCCTCAGGATCAGTTCGGCTCGGTCGAGTTCCTGGGCGACAAACGCGATCTCCGCCGGCCCTTTCGCGTCATGCTGCGGGAAGAGAAAAATGTTGAGTAGCTCGTTGGCCCCGATCTGCATGCCTCGATCGTGCATGAACTCGCCTATGGCGTGCTCCCAAGTGAATAGCAGATCCTCCTCTTGTGGATTCCAGTGAACCCAGTACGTCAGATACCGCGTGGCCCGCATCTGATACTGCGCCGTGCCACGCTTGCCCTCCTGAGTCAGCCGGAACCCGAGCGAAAGGAGATCCTCGTGGAACGGATGTGTGCTCACAGATCGGCCAGCCAGCGAAGATCCGTCCCGGAGATGCGTGCCGGCTCGAAGCCGAAGTTCCGCTGCACGACGTCGAGCGCGGTGGTGTTGTCGAGGACGACCATGTCGAGCTGGTCGGCGGTGACCAGCGGGTTGCGGCGGATCGCCTGGGTCCAAGCGAACGGCTTTGCGGCCCAGACCGGTATCGACATCGCCGGCCGCGGCTTGTTCAGCGCCTTCATGACCAGCCCGGCCAGTTCGGCGAAGGAGTAGATCTCGGTTCCGGCCACGTCGAGAACGTCGCGACGCGGCTGGCGAAGGCTGGACACGATCGCGGTGCACACGTCGTCGATATGAATCGGCTGGAAGCGCGTGCGGCCTCCGGCCGGCAGCGGAAAGACCGGAAGCCACCGGAGGTTCCAAACGATCGGGCGGAAGAACCCGGCTCCGGGCCCGTGGATGACCCCCGGGCGAAGGACGGTGAAATCCAGCCCGCTGGAGCGAACGGCCTCCTCGCCCAGCCACTTCGAATGGAGATATGGGAACCGCTCGTCCGGCCCCACCCCGAGCGCGGACTGATGGACGAGTGTTGCCACCCCGTCCCGGCGCATCGCGCGCACGAGATTCTCGGTCCCGAGATGATTGACTCGGACGTAGGTCCGGTCTCCGCGCTCCACGATGATCGCCACCAGGTGGACGACGGCGTCGATTCCCTTCAGTGCCGCGGGCAGCGAATCTGGCTCGGTGACGTCACCGACGACCGGCTCGGCGCCGGGCGGCAGCGTGGCGCGCCGGGCGTTGCGCGAGAGACCGCGAACGCCGAATCCCTCGGCAAGCAAGCGACGAACGAGATGCTCACCGACGAATCCGGTCGCTCCGGTGACCAGAACCTCCATGTTTGTGGGCAGTCTATCGTCCCGGGCTCCGCCTGTTCACGCTGTGCGTTCCCTAGACTGTCCACAACGTGACCCAACCGGCCCCAAGCGACCGGACCATCGCCCGACCCATCGGCGGGAGGTACCGGATCACCGGCCTGGTCGCCTCCGGCGGCATGGGCGAGGTTTACGCCGCCCGCGACACGGTCCTCGAGCGCACGGTGGCACTGAAGGTTCTCCGGGGAAACCTGGGCGGAGACGCCGACTTCGTCGAGCGTTTCCGCCGGGAGGCTCAGGCCGCCGCGCGGCTGTCGCACTCGGCGATCGTCCAGGTCTTCGACTGGGGGCGGGACGACGGCGAGGCCTATATGGCCATGGAGTTCGTCGACGGCCAGAACCTGCGGGAGATCCTGTCGGCGCGCGGCAGGCTGGACGTTGCCACGGCTTCGCGGATCACCTGGCAGGTGTGCGAGGCGCTAGAGCACGCCCACAAGGCCGGGATCGTCCACCGCGACATCAAGCCGGAGAACATTCTCGTCACCGCCGACGGCCGGGTGAAGGTCGCCGACTTCGGTCTGGCTCGCGCGCTGGCCGAGTCGCGCGCGACCCAAGCCGGCATGGTGCTCGGGACCGCGGCATACCTGGCGCCCGAGCAGGTGCAAGGCCAAGACGTGGATCACCGGGCCGATCTGTACGCGCTCGGCATCGTGCTGTTCGAGATGCTGACCGGCAAGGCGCCGTTCGTCGCCGACACTCCCGCCGCCGTGGCTTATCGCCGGGTCAACGAAGACGTGCCGCCTCCGAGCCTGCAAGCCCATGGAGTACTTCCGGCGCTCGATGCGGTGGTGAAGAAGGCCTCGGCGCGCGACCCCGGAGATCGCTATACGACGGCGGCGGCAATGGCGTCGGCGCTGCACGACGCCGTGCCCGGGGCGGCGTCGGCCGGCGGGCTCGGGATCGACGTCCAGCACACCACGGCGCTGCCGGTGCAGTCGCAGGAGACCATTCAGATTGCCCGCAAGCGGCCGAACATCCGCAAGCGGCGCCTGATCGCCGTGCTGGCGGTGCTGATGCTCATCGCGACGATCCCGATTGCTCTCCGCGCCACGGCACGAGTCCTGGTGCCGCCGCTGGCCGGAAAGACGCAGGACCAAGCCCTCAAGGTGCTGCGGGGGCGCGATCTCCAGCCTACGCTTGTCCAGCGCCACGACGACCGCGTTGCGACCGGACAGGTGATCTCCACCGAACCCCCGGCCGGCGCGAAGCTGAAGAAGGGTGCGGCCGTGACGGTGTTTGTATCCCTGGGCCCGGCCTCCGTCACCGTTCCCGACGTCCGCAACAAGGCCGTCGCCGACGCGATCAAGGAGCTTGAGGCGAAGGGCCTGAAGAACCAGCGCATCGATCAGTACCACTCAACCGTCAAGAAGGACGTCGTCTACGACCAGGAGCCGACACCGTCGCTCGTAACCAAGGGCTCCGCGGTGAAGATCTTCGTGTCCAAGGGGCCAGAGATGGTTCCCGTGCCCGACGCAAGGGGCAAGCCGCGTTCAGACGCGGAGTCATTGCTGGAGTCGAAGGGCTTCGACGTCACTGTGACGTTGAAAGAGGATGACAAGGTGGCGGAGGGGCTCGTCATCTCACAATCTCCTGCCTCGGGTTCGGCGGCAAAGGGCAGCGTCGTCGCGCTGGTCGTCAGCAAGGGCGCGCCTCCCGTGGTGGTGCCGGATCTCATCTGCATGACCCGGGCGCAGGCATCGGACGCCGCCGCCCAGGCCGGATTCAGAATTCAATTCGAGGGGCGGGCCCGGGACAACATTGTCGTCGATCAAAATCCTATCCCCAACTCAAAGGCACCAAGGGGATCTACGATCACAACAGTGGTCGGATTTGGAAGTCGCTGCTAGATCAGCGAACACGCGCGCGAGACCGTCCTGTGGGTCATCCCTGTGGGTCATCGAGACACCGCCGTAGACTCCCAACCCCGGTTACCTGCGGGCGCCGGCCGGCCGGTCCGGCCCTATACTCGCGCCCGTGCGCGCGCACCCGTACCGGTGGGAGATGGCCATCATCGCCGTCACGATCGGCTGGGGCGCCACGTTCGTCATGGTCCAAGACGCCGTGGAGTTGGTGAAGCCGCTGCACTTCCTTACCATCCGGTTCTTCCTCTCGGCGCTCGTACTTGCAGCGATCCGACCCGGCGACATGCGCCGCGCCGGACGCGCCGACATCGCCGGC
>JBKKBZ010000049.1:0-58610 GCA_046713235.1 Actinomycetota bacterium
TAAAAACACTTCGGGGGCGGGCCCACACCCCCGGCACTCGTCATTGGGTCGGCACGCGGTCGATAAAGGTCCGGATGGCGGCCGAGACCTCCGACGGCGATTCGACGGGCGGCGTGTGGCCCGCCCCGGCGACCTCGATCAACTCTGCGTCGTTGAGGCCGGCCGCTAACGTATGCGCGATCTCAATCGGATTCGGAAAGTCCTCCGAACCGTGGATGACGAGAACGGGTTTCTCGATCTCGCTCAAACGTGACGAGATATCGGGGCGGTCGAACACCGCACGGCACGCTGCCTCGATCGCGCGGCCGTCGAGTCCGGCAAAGTGCTTGACCCATCGGCGGATATCGTCCTTCGTTTGCGCCGCCTCCCCGAAAAAGATCGTGCCGACAACGTTAGCGAGATCCTCCGAAATACCGGTTTCCCTGGCGACCGAGAGCATGGCGTCGTACTGCGGAACCATCATGGGATTCTCGACTCCCGGGTTGCCATCGATCAAGATCAAGGCTGCCACTGTCTCCGGAGCCTCGAGCGTCAGGCACAGCGCGGTATACGCGCCCATGGAATGGCCGCCCCATACCGCACGCTCGATCCCGAGGCCTCGCGCCGCCTCACGCAGGGCCGACGCCAGCTCGGCGAGGGTGTATCCGGATTCGCGCAGAGGTGACGCGCCGTGGCCGGGGGAGTCGAACGTCACGACGCGATACGCATTTTGGAGAGATTCGACTTGGTGATCCCACATCGAGCGGTCCATCAAGAGACCGTGGAGGAGGATGACCGCCGGGCCCGAGCCGCGATCATCGTAGGAAAACCGCCAGCCGGCGGCCTCGGTATGGGGCATCAGAGAGTAACTATGGTCAGGTCGCGGATCTTCATGCGATCGCCTTCGCCTTGGACGTCGAACTTCACACGTTGTCCGATCCGAAGCTCACGCAGTCCCGATCCCCGGATCGAATCCGCGTCGTAGGAAAACTCGTTCTTCTGGTCGTCGAGCAACACACCGCTTCGTGTCTTGGGGTCGTAGGTTTTGATGGTTCCCTGTTTCACTTATCCCACCTCCGGCCGGAAACGATACCGGCACCGTCTGCGGGAGCGCGAGCCGCGCTCACGCTCGGAGAGAACGGATCAGCCTTTGGAGCACCGGCGTCGTTTCCGGTCCGGCGCCGAGGTCGAGTGCCGCCCTGAGGTCCGCCGGACGATCGACATCGAGCGCAAGGCAGGGTCGTTCAACCAGCGTGAACGGCACACCGGCACTTGCGGCCCGCTCCTCGTGCGTCGCGCGACTCCGGTCGCCAAAGGCCGGTTCGATGACGCCGGGCGGACTGCGCCACAGGGCGTTCGTCCCCCGGCCATCCCGGCTGGGCGCAATCCCGACCGGCGTTTCGACGAGCATCGCGGCCACATCCTCCTCCGCGATGCAGGGAAGGTCGCTTGCCAGGATCAGCGCGCCCTCGAATTGCCTCACCGACTTGGTGACCGCATCCAGGGAAGGGTTGAGGCCGGCATCCGGTGTGGGATCCGGAAAGGCTGCAGCGCCCAAGCGCGCGGCAAGCTCCCTAACCTCCGGGTCGCTGCAGACCACCCACGTTTCGATCACCGGCCGGGCCACCGCGATCACGTCGCCCAGCATGGCCAGCGTCAGCGCGCGGCGCTCCCCGACGTCTAGATCCGGCGCCAGCCTGGCCTTCGCGCGCCCGAGTCTCTTCGCAGGGATGAGGCAGAGGTGGCTCACGGGGCAGCCTCGTTACAATGGGGCTCCGCCGCCGGGAGGGGGATGTGAGTGCTCACGTATCGGGTCGTCAGGGCGATCCTCCTTACGGGCCTCAAGGCCTTCTTCCGCTGGGGGCTCGACGGCACCAGCCGGATCCCGCGGCGCGGTCCCGCGATCGTCGCGGCGAACCATATCTCATACTTCGACCCTCTCTGTCACGCGTACATGATCGATCGAGCCGGCCGCTGGCCGCGCTTCTTCGCCAAGGCCGAACTCTGGAAGAATCCTTTCCTAAGATTCATCCTGAAGCACTGCCGGCAGATCCCGGTGCAGCGAGGTACCGGGGAAGCCGGTCCGGTGGAGAAGGCGATCGAGGAAATCGCAAGAGGAAACCTCGTCGTCATCTATCCGGAGGCTACGATCACCACCAACACCGATCTCACTCCGATGCGCGGAAAGACGGGGGTTGCGCGCGTCGCGATCGCCACCGGCGCACCGGTGATTCCGGTTGCGGTGTGGGGATCGCAATGGGTGAAGCCCAAGCGCCGGAGAGCCGTCCAAAAGTTTCGAAGACTCATCGTCATGAAAGCCGGAGAGCCGATGGTCTTCGACGACCCCGGCCTCAAATCGCGCACGGATGATCCCGGCACGCTCCACGAGGTGACCGATCGCATCGTCGCCGAGCTGGACCGGCTCGTGCGCGAGCTTCACAAGGTATACCCGGAGGGTGCGGCCGTTCCGGAGATGAAGGACATCGGGTGAGTGCGCGCGGGCACGTCGCAGTGATCGGTGCAGGCTCCTGGGGAACGGCCTTCGCTACGGTAGTCGCGTCGAACCACGTGCCTGTCGTGTTATGGGCACGGCGCCCCGAGCTGGCCCGCGAGATCAATGCGCGTCACCGAAATCAAGCCTATCTCCCAGACGTCGATCTGCCGACGACAATTCGCGCCACCGCCGATCTCGATGAAGCCGTCGGTCCGGCGTCGACCATCGTCATGGCGGTTCCCTCCCATGCGTTCCGCGAGAAGGTGGGGGAGCTGGCGCCGATGATCCAGCCGTCGGCGAGCATCGCCAGTCTTACGAAGGGCATCGAGCCCGGCACGCTCTTTCGGATGTCGGAAGTGATAGCCGACGCGGCAAGGGTCGAGCCGGGTCGCGCTGCGGCCGTCAGCGGTCCGAATCTCGCCCGCGAGGTCGCTCGGAGCCTGCCTTGCGCCTCGGTCGTCGCATGCACCGAGATCGGGCGCGCGGAGCGGCTTCAGCGGCTGTTTCACACCCGCACCTTTCGCGTGTACTCAAACGAAGACGTGCTGGGGGTGGAGATCGCGGGGGCCTGCAAAAATATCATCGCGCTGGCCGCCGGAATGGCCGACGGCCTCGGTTTCGGAGACAACTCTAAGGCGGCGCTGATCACCCGCGGGCTCGCCGAGGTGGCTCGCCTGGGGTGTGCGCTCGGCGCCAAGCCGATAACCTTCATCGGCCTTGCCGGAGTCGGAGACATGATCGCGACGTGCACCAGCCGCCAGTCGCGCAACCGGCACGTCGGCGAAGAACTTGGAAAGGGCCGGCCGCTGGCGGAGATAATCGAGGAGATGCACATGGTGGCCGAAGGGGTAAAGTCGTGTCCGGGAATTCTCGGGCTGGCCGAGAAAACCGGAGTGGAAATGCCGATCGCTTCGCGGGTCGGCCAAGTGCTTTTCGAAGGAGCTCATCCGATGTCGATGGTGGAGGATCTCATGACCAGGGCGCCGGAGCCCGAGTTCCAAGGAATCATCGGAGCGTAGGGGATGGAACGGCCGATTTTCGCCGACGTGCTGTCTGCGGCGCGAACGATTCGTCCCTACATCACCAGGACGGCGTTCTACGAGTCGTTCTCGCTCGGGAAGATCCTGGGGTGCCGTCTGTTCGTGAAGTATGAAAACCACCAGCCGGTTGGATCTTTCAAGGTGCGCGGCGCGGTGAACCGCGTCCACCACCTCTCGAACGAAGAGCGGAAGCGCGGCGTCGTGACCGCGAGCATGGGCAACCACGGTCAGGGCGTCTGCTTTGCCGCGCAGCTCCTGCGCGTGCACGCGACCGTGATCGTGCCCGAGAAGGCCAACCCCGACAAGGTGGAGGCAATGAAGAATCTCGGCGCCGAAGTCATCAACTCGGGTGACGACTTCGAAGCCGCCAACGCCTACGCGTGGGAGATCGCCGCCGATCGGGGCTCCGTCTACCTGCACGCATCCAACGACCCGCTGATCGTCGCCGGCCACGGGACGGTCGGGCTGGAGATGTTCGAGGATCAGCCCAGTCTCAACACGATCGTCTTTCCGCTGGGCGGCGGCGGGATCATCTCCGGCTCGGCCCTCGTCGCAAAGACCCTGAAGCCTGATGTGCGGGTCATCGGCGTGCAGGCCGAGCGCACGGCGGGGTTCTACGAATCCCTGAGGGCCGGTCACATCGTCAAGACCACGCCGACGCTGACCTTCGCGGAGGGAATTGCCGTTCGCGAACCGGCCGAGCTGCCGTTCGAGATGGTGCGCGACCTCGTTGACGACGTGATCACCGTCACCGAAGAGGAGATTCGCCGGTCGATCCTGCTGTTGCTGGAGAAGACACATAATCTCGCCGAGGGAGCCGGGGCGGCGGGGCTCGCGGGGTGCGTCAAGCTTCGCGACGAGCTGGTCGGCCGTACCGTCGGGACGGTGCTCTCCGGGGGCAATCTTCCCTGGCACGTTCTCAATCGCGCGCTCAACGACGTTCATGCCTGGTAGGCGCCGCGAGCCCGGCTTCACGACCCGTGCGCTCGGGTCGCCGCCGTCGCGCGATCCGCAGAGTCCGGAGCCGGTTCGGGAAACGCCGCTTTCCGAGCCCATCTATCAGGCTGCCACGTTCGCATTCGACGACATCGAACGCTTTGCCGCCGTGGGGAAGTCGAAGATCTCCGGAGGCTACCTGTACTCACGGTGGGCGAATCCGACGGTCGACGCTCTGGGCAGGCTTGTGGCGTCCCTGGAGGGCGCCGAAGCGACGGCTTGCTTTGGAAGCGGAATGGGAGCGATTCACGGTGTGTTCTCCGCTTTGGTCGCTAGCGGGGACCACATCGTGGCCGCGCGGCAGATCTACGGGGGAGCGTTCGGATTGCTCGCTCACCAGTTGCCTCGAGCCGGGGTGGCCGTGGATTTTGTGGACGTCACAGATCCAGGCGCGTTCGCCGCGGCGATCCGGCCGGCGACGAAGGTGCTCTACTGCGAAACAATCGGCAACCCCACGCTTCCGGTTGCCGATCTGGACGCGCTGGCGCCGCTGGCCCACGAGGCGGGGGTTGTGCTCGTGGTCGACGCGACCTTCACGCCGCCATATCTCCTGCGCCCTCTCGATCACGGCGTCGATATCGCGATTCACTCCGCGACCAAGTACCTGGCGGGGCACGCCGACCTCATGGCCGGTGTTGCGTCGGGATCGGCCGAGATCATCGGCCGCGTGCGCATGGCGAATCTCGATACCGGTGCGGTGCTGGCGCCAATCGAAGCTTGGCTTACGGCGCGCGGCATCCAGACGCTTGCGTTACGCATGGACCGCATCTGCGCCAACGCACAATCCCTGGCGGCGTTTTTCCGGAGTCACGCCGGAGTCGATCGGGTGCACTACCCGGGACTTCCGGATCATCCGCAACATGACCTGGCCTCCGGTCTCCTGCCGCGGGGGTTCGGCGGCATGCTCGCATTCGAAGTCGAAGGAGGTCTGTCGGCGGGCCGTCGCGTGCTCGAGCGGTTGCGGGTGGTGCGGGCAGCCGCGTCGCTCGGCTCGACACACACGCTCGCCGTGCATCCGGCGAGCGTCACGCACACGCAGTTGTCCCGCGACGAGCGGGAGCGCATCGGTATTGCCGACGGCCTGCTTCGGGTAAGCGTCGGGATCGAGGACGCCGACGACCTGCTCGACGATTTCGATCACGCGCTGTCGTGAGTCCCGCCGATCCCAAGATTCGCCTCGCCGTGCTCTACGGCGGGCAGTCGGCGGAGCACGAGGTGTCGGTCGTTTCCGCCCGCAGCCTCATCGATGCCGTGGACCCGGATCGTTACGTGGTCCTTCCCATCGCCATTTCGAAATCCGGCAGATGGTTGATCCCGAGCCGGGCTCCGGCCGAGTTGACCGCCGCGCCGGGGAGGTTGCCGGAAGCGGGGGAGGAGGGGACGACCCTCGATGTCAGGCCCTCGTCGGGACTGGGCGACGCCGGGCCGGTCGATGTCGTGTTTCCCCTCCTTCACGGTCCGCGGGGTGAGGACGGCACGGTCCAGGGGCTCCTGGAACTGGCCGGGATTCCCTATGTCGGCTCCGGAGTTCTGGCAAGCGCGCTCGGTATGGACAAGGAGATGCAAAAGCGCGTGTTCGAGTCCAACGGAATCCCCGTGGCTTCGTGGATCCACGTGCATGCGCATCGCTGGGAGCGCAACCCCGAGGCCGTGGTGAATCTCGTGCACGAAGAAGTCGGTTTCCCGTGCTTCGCGAAGCCGGCCTCGCTCGGATCGAGCGTGGGCGTGAGCAAATGCCGCAGCGAGGTGGAGCTACGCGCCGGGCTACAGGACGCGCTGTCCTTCGGAGACAAGGCCATCGTGGAGCGGGCCGTGCATGCCCGGGAGTTCGAGGTGGGGGTGCTCGGTAACGATGAGCCAGAGGCCTCCGTTGTGGGTGAGATCGTGCCTCATCATGAGTTCTACGACTACGAGGCGAAGTACCTCGAGGACGGCACCGAGTTGTGGGTCCCCGCGCCGATCGATGACGAATTGTCCGGGCGGATCAGGTCGATGGCGCTGCATGCCTTTCGAGCGATCGATGCCGCCGGGATGGGGCGGGTGGACTTCTTCTACGACCAGGACACGCGCGAGCTGTTTGTGAACGAGATCAACACGATCCCGGGTTTCACGCCCATCTCCATGTACCCCCGGCTCTGGGACGCCAGCGGCGTGCCGTATGCGAAGCTCATCGACCGCCTCGTCGAACTCGCCCTCGATCGCCACCGACCCCGCGCGTGAGGGCCGATGCGAAAGAGCGGGCCCGCGGCCCCCTATTTCGCTCTTCTCCGGACTATAGGTGAACCACGGGACACGTGAGCGTTCGCGTGATCCCGTCGACTCCCTGAATCCGCGCCACCACGAGCTTGCCGAGGTCGTCGACCGTCTTGGCCTGAGCCCGGACGATGACGTCGTACGGGCCGGTCACGTCTTCGGCGGACGCGACACCCTTGATCTTTGCTACTTCCTTGGCGACCTGCGCAGCCTTCCCCACCTCGGTTTGGATGAGGATGTACGCGAGGACGCCCTCGGTTTCTGCTGCCTTGGCTGGCGTCATAGTGGGGCGATTCTATACGGGGCGCGCAAGCCCGGAGCAAACCCGGCGCGGCCGGGAGGGATGCGGCCCGATTGGGGGTAGCATCCCCTCAGGAGGTGCGATGTTCGACAACCGCGCTGATGCGGGAAGCCGCCTCGGCGACGCAGTTCGTCGGGCCGTCGAGCCGGGTGAGGACATCCTGGTCCTGGGCATCCCTCGGGGCGGTGTGATCGTGGCCGGAGGTGTCGCCCGCGCGATTGGGGCTCGTCTCGGGGTTGTCGTCACCTGCAAGCTGGGTGCCCCCGCGAACGAGGAGCTGGGGATCGGCGCCGTTGCGGGAGACGGCACCACGATCGTGGACGAGGCGCTGGTCGAACGCTTGCACGTCTCCGGCGAGTACCTCGAAGGAGAAATCGCGCAACGTCTGGAAGAGGTCCGCCGGCGCGAGACGACGTACCGCGCCGTCGAGCTGCGAGAACCTGCCGGTAGAAGGTGCGTGATCGTCGACGACGGCGTGGCAACGGGAGCTACGGCGCGTGCAGCTCTCGCATCCGTGCGTCGGCGCGGCGCGACGCGCGTGATCCTGGCGGTTCCCGTCGCGCCGCAAGGTGTTGAGAGCATGCTCGAAGCCGACGACGTCGTTGTTCTGGAGACCCCCCGCAACTTTCTTGCCGTCGGCCACTGGTACCGCGAGTTCGGTCAGGTCACCGACGAAGAGGTCCGCACGGCGCTGGGATCCGGCTAGGGCTAGGTGACGGCCTCGATGATCGCGGGATCGAGGCCGGGGAAGCCGGAGAGATACTTCGCGCGCTCGCTCTTGAGGCGAGCGACGTTGCCGGCGTACTCGTCGCTCCGTCCTTGCCGCCGGTACATCTCCCGAGGGCGGAGCAACTCCTCGTCGTCGATGCCGGGGACGTCCGTCGCGATCTGGTAGCCGAAGTCCGGATCCGCTTCCCACGTGATCGTTCCCTCGGCGACGGCCTTCACCATCGCGGACGAGTGCGGGATCTTGACCTTCTTCGAGTTCGGGTCGGCATCGTCTCCTCCCGCCCATCCGGTGTTCATGAGGTAGACCTCCATCGGGTGGGAACCCAACACCTCCAGGAAGCGATTTCCCTGGAGTGCGTGCGGCAGCGGGAAGAAGGGGTTCGTGCCGGGCACCCGCAGCGCCTTTCCCGCCTCGTCCTTACCTCCGGCCGCAGTGCCCTGGGTCTCGCCCAGCATGAAGTATCCGGCGGCTTGCTCGGACCGCAGCCGCGCGACACCGGGAATGATGTTGTTGTTGCGGTTGAGGATCAGCAGATAGTCGACCCTTCCCGCTTCACGAGCATCTCGATACCAGCCGAGCTTTTCCATCGAGAACACCGCGCGGCCGTTCTGCGTGTAGGACTCGTCGAAGAAGTCGAGCCCGCCGTCCTTCTGCGACACGTTCTCTAGATAGGCGCCGGGCGAGGTGACGGCCCCGTGGATCGTCGGTTCGTACTCGGGAGACAGCGCGTAGGTCTTGGCAAAGCAGCCGTTCTCCGTCCCGTGCACCTTCCCGCCGGGCATAAGAGCGATGAAGTCGTCCTGCACCGGTTTCGAGTCGTTCTGGCGGGTAAACGTGGTCGTCGTCTTGCCTGTGCCCGACAGTCCGATGATGAGGAAGGTCTTCTCGCCGCCGGGTGTCGGGATGACCTTGCATCCCGCGTGCAACGGGATGCCCCCGCGGCTGTAGACGATCTTGTTCCACATGCGCAGGCCGCCCTTCTTCGACTCGCCGAAGTAGTCGGAGTTGATGACCCTCGTGACCCCGCCGTCGAGATCGACGGTGATCAGCCGGTCACCGGGGTAGCCGGCGGCCTCCAGGTTGGGCGTGTAGATGACGGTCAGGGAAGGCTCGGCCTCACCTAGGTCTTCGGGATGGAAGTACAGGAGATCCTGGGAGCCGGCGATGTTGGCGTTGGCGGCTTCGATGACCAGACGGGCCGGCACTCGGAATTCGGGATCGTTGCCGATGGTGCCGTTGATGACGACCATGTGCCGGCCGCGGATGTATTCCTCCTGCATACCGGAGACTCGCGCGTACTCCGCGCGATCGATCGTTTTGTGACCGAAATGGCTGTCGGGATCGTCGGTGACGATGAAGGTGGATGCTGCACTGCGGGCCAAGACCCGCGTTTGGACGTTGAGGTTTCCATAGTCGGTCCATCTGGCCTGGGGCATCTCCGACGTCAGCCGGATCAGCTCCTCCTGGCCTGGATCCACGGCGAAGGAATTCGCCTCGAGAACGTACGCGGGCCCTTCCAGCTTCTCGGTCACCGGATCTCCTCCCGGGTTGTGAACGCGTTCACAATCATATCGGGGCGCCTCCGCCGGGCACAAAAGCCCGCGCGATCACGCGCTCGGCTCGACCTCGAAGAAGATCTTCACCTGGGTCCGGTACTCGACGATGGAGTTGTCACGAATCCGGCACGCGGTGTCGGTCACGTCCATCCTCTGGATGTGCCGGATGGTCTTCGCTGCTTCTCGGAGCGCCTCCCGGGCCGCGTCTCCCCATGATTCACTCGAAACCCCTTCGAGGTCGATCGTGTTGATCACTCCCATGAAGCAGCCTCCCCTTTGGTCGGCGACAGGCCACGATTGTCCCGCAGCAGCCCACGCCGGGGCAAGCACCCCTCGTATGCTGTCGCCGTGGGCGAGCGCCTGGCCGACCTCGGTGAATTCGGTCTCATCCGCCGCTTGCGGGAACGTTTCCCGCCGGCCGGCGGTGTCACGATCGGGATCGGCGATGATGCCGCAGCAGTGCGGATCGGCCCTGAGGCGCTGCTGACCACCGATCTGCTCGTCGAGGGTGTGCACTTCGACCTCAAGCTGGGCGCGCCGGCAGATCACGGATTCAAAGCTCTTGCTGTCAGCGTCTCCGACATCGCTGCGATGGGGGGGCGCCCGCGTTACGCCCTCGTAGGGCTCGGCGCGCCGGCCGAACTCGGCGCAAAGACGATGGAGGAACTGGCCGAGGGCATTGCCGAAGCCGGCGAGGTGTGGTCGCTTGCCGTGGTCGGAGGCGATCTCGTTGTCGCCGACCGGCTGGTTCTCGCAGTCACCGTGGTCGGCGAGCCCGGTCCAGGCGGAGCCTTGCGGCGAAGCGGGGCTCGGCCGGGTGACACGCTCTTCGTGACGGGGGAGGTCGGCACCGCGGCCGCGGGTCTCGGGTTGCTCCAACTGGCCGCGTCGAACGCCGGCGCCTCTGCCGCACTCGCTCGCCATCCCGAGCTGGCGCGGCGCGCGCTCCGGGGAACCGCACGGGTGCGCGAAGGCGCGGCGGCCGCCGGTGCGGGAGCCCACGCGATGATCGACGTGTCCGACGGTGTTGGTGCCGACGCGGGTCACCTCGCAGAGGCGTCGCGCTGCGGCCTCGAGATCGACGCTGCGGCTCTTCCGATTTCCGACGCGGTCCGAGACCTCGCCGGTTTGCTGGATGCGGATCCCATCATGCTCGGCCTCGCGGGAGGAGAGGATTACGAGTTGCTCATCGCCGGTGAGCCCGAGGGCGCCGAAGATCTAAGAGCGCGCATTCACCCGACGGCCCTGACGCCGATCGGCCGCTTCATCGAAGGCGGCGAGCGCCAAGTCGTTTTCCCCGACGGATCGCGACGCCAGATCGAGGGTCTCGGGTGGGAGCATTTCCGTTGATCGCGACGGTGCTGACCATCGCCGGATCCGATCCGGGTGGAGGAGCCGGGATCCAGCAGGACCTGAAGACCTTTGCCGCACTGGGGGTCTGGGGGCTGAGCGCCGTCACGACCGTTACCGTCCAGGATTCCCTAGGCGTCCACGACCGTTTCGACCTTCCACCTTCAGTCGTGGCCGCGCAGATTGCGGTGGCACTTGCCGACGCCGGCGCCGCGGCCGCTAAGACGGGCGTGCTGCCGAGCGCGGCGATCGTTGACGCGGTGGCCGATTCACTCGCCGCTCATCCTCTGCCGTTGGTCGTCGATCCGGTGATGGTTGCATCCACCGGGCAGCCTCTGGTCGAGGAGGGTGCGATCGACGCGATGCGTGCACGGCTGCTGCCGCTTGCAACGATTGCCACACCGAACGCCGCCGAGGTCGCTGCGCTCACGGGCATCGAGGTCGTCGATCGCCGGTCGCAGCGGGATGCGGCGGTCGCGCTCCTGGCATCGGGATGCCGCGCCGTGGTCGTGACGGGTGGGCATTTGCCCGGGGACGCGGTCGTGGACCTGTTCGCAGACGCCGGTGGCGAGACGGAGTTCTCGGCCCTGCGGATCCCCGGACCCACCACCCACGGCACCGGGTGCGTGTTCTCGGCCGCGGTCGCGGCCTTTCTGGCGCTCGGGCGCCCGGCGCTCGAAGCAGCGAGGAGCGCCGGGGAGATCACGGCTCGTTCGATCGCCGGGGCCCAAACTGTCGGAGCAGGGGCGCCGTCGGCGTGGTTCCGGCCGTGAGGTCTCGGATCCTCCTCGCCGCCCTCGTCGCGACCGGCGCGGCACCGCCGGCGGCGTGGGCTTCGTGTGCGGGTCCCGATCCGTCGCTGACCGAGCGGCAAGTTCTGGTAGCCGCGCTTGCGGTCGCGCCGGTGGCTTTCGTCGGCACGGTGGAGCGGGGCGGGCGGGTGGCCCGTGTGCGTGTCGAAGAGGTCTGGCTCGGGCCGGAACTGCCGGAGATCGTGCAGGTAGCGGGAGGACCCGGGGACGGCGGGGTCAGCTCGGTCGACCGCCCCTTCGAGCAGGGCCGACGCTACCTATTCGTACCCAACGGCCGGCCCCCGTCGTTCGAGGACAACGCTTGCACTCAGACTCGCCTATGGGAGCCCGCGCTGGACGACCTTCGCCCTGGAGGTGTTCGAGCGGCCGGCCCTGTTACGCCGGCTCCGTTCTGGTCGCGCGGCTGGTTCCTGGCGGCGTCGACGGTGCTGCTGCTCGGCGGGGGGATCGCTGCGCTCGTTTGGGCACAGCGGCGCTGGCGCTAGGCCCGGCGCTGGACCTTGCCGGCCTTCAGGCAGCGCGTGCAGACGGCAAGCCGCTTGGGGACCCCGTTCACGACGGCCCGGACCCGCTGGATGTTGGGGTTCCACCGGCGCGGAGTGCGGATGTGCGAGTGTGAGACGCGCATCCCGAACCCGGGATGGCGCCCGCAGATGTCACAGACGGCGGCCATGAGCCAGCGAATGATAGCGGTCCGCCCCGCGGGCAACAAGCGGCTCCTCGCCTTGGCCGGCCTTCGGCCCCGATAGGCTGGACTGGTGAGCACGCTGGATGCCTCCCGGCTGCACCGGGCGCTTCTCCACGCCTTGGAGGCGCTGGAGGCTCATCGCGAGCACATCGACCGCGCCAACGTGTTCCCCGTCCCCGACGGCGATACCGGGACGAACCTGGTCGCGACCATGCGTGCCGTAACCGACGCTATATCCCGGGTTCCGGAGGATGTATCCGCCATAGGAGCCGCCGTGGTCGACGCCTCTCTCCGGGGGGCGCGCGGGAATTCAGGGGTCATCCTCTCTCAATTCTTTCGAGGTTTCTTCCAGCCGCTCACCCGGGAACCGCTCGGTCCCGGCCGCCTGCACGAAGCCCTGCGCGGAGCGGCCCTCGCGGCCCGCGCCGCAATGCGCGAGCCGCGCGAGGGCACCATGCTGACGATTGCAGATGCTGCGGCGCAGAGCTCCGGGAAGACCGAGTCCGCGTTGCTCGAAGCCGCGTCCGCGGCTGCGCGACTGGCGCTCGCGCGGACGCCCGAGATGCTTCCTGCCTTGGCGGCATATGAGCTTGTCGATGCGGGCGCCGTCGGCCTGTGTCTGGTCCTCGACGCATTTGCCGCGGCGGTGTCGGACCGCGATCTCGCGCCGATCTCGATCGTGTTCCCGGGGCCCGATCAAGTTCGGGTGCGTGAGACGGGCTCCCTCGACTACGCCTACGAAGTTCAGTATCTGCTCGAGGCCTCGCCGGCGGCCGCCTCCGGTGTCGGGCAGCGGCTGGCACGAATCGGAGACTCGATCGCGGTCGTCGGCAAGGACACGAGCTGGAACGTCCACGTACACACCAACGATACGGAGACGGCGCTTGCGATCGGCCTCGAGGCGGGGATCCTGTCGGAGACGACGGTTGCTGCGTTCGAAGACGGGACATTCGCCGGAGGTCTGCCGGCCGCACGAAGCGGCTCGACGCGGTGCTTGATCGTCGCCTCAGCCGGGCGTGCCATGGCCGGTGCGTTCGCCGAGCTCGGCGCCGTCGCGGTCGACGTCGAGGACGAGGACGAGGACGGGTTGTCCGGCTTGGTTGACGCGATCGGAGGCAGGGAGGTGATCCTTGTCGGAAGCCACCCCGAGGTCGGGCTTTTGGAGAAGCGAATCCTCGAGCATGTGCCGGCAGCGGTCCATACCGTTGTCGCCCAGGATCCCGGACGGGTCATCGCGGCATTGCTGGCGCACGGAGGGGGCGCGGATCACATCGACGCAGTGCCGGCAATGCGAGATGCCGCCGCCTCCGCACGGACGCGCCTCGTCGCCCCGTCGGAGGACGTGGTGGCTGCGGCGCGATCCTTGGAACCCAAGGAAATCCTTCTCGCATTCGCGCACGCAGGGGCTGCCGAAGGGATTCACTCGGCGCTGTCCGCAGCGCTCCCGGACGTCTCTATCGAGGTCCGCGACGGAGGGCCGCCCGATGCGATCTTGATGCTCGCCGAGTGATCTATGGTCGCCGTGGACGCTTTCGACGCCGACCTCGCCTCGCTGCGCTTGCCCGGCCTGACGCCGGCGACGGCCCGCCGCCTCGAAAAGATCGGCGTGAGAACCATTCGCGATCTGCTCGAGCACGCGCCGCGCGGATACCTGGACCTCTCCCGAACGAAGCCGATCCGAGACCTGAAGATCGGGGAGGAAGCGACGGTATCGGGCACGGTCGCCAAGGTGGACTCCCGGCCGCTGCGCGGAAGACGGCACATGCTGACCGTTCGGATTGGAGACGGGACCGGATACCTCGACATCGTTTTCTGGAATCAGCCGTTTCGCGCACGCTCGTTCTCACAAGGGATGCCGGTGGCAGTCGCAGGACGCGTCGAGCGCCGGATGGGCAGGCTGCAACTGGGTGGCAGCCTTTTCGTCGAGAGCTTGTCGTCTTCCGGAGCAGGAGTCCACACCGGCCGCATCGTGCCGTTGCATCCCGCAACCGAAGGCGTGTCCGCGAACCACATCCGCCGGTTCGTGTGGGCGGTCTTGCAGCGGCATGCCAAGGCGGTTCCGGATCCGGTCCCACGCGAAGTCGCAGAGCGCCGGCGGCTGACCGATCGCGGGCGCGCCTTCCGGCAGCTTCACTTTCCAGATTCGATGAAGCAAGCCGTGCTGGCGCGTCGCCGGCTGGCGTTTGAAGAGCTTTTCGTCCTCCAGTGCGGACTCGCTGCCCGGAAGCGCCGCGTAGAGCGCGAGGAGGTCGGAATCGCCCACGCCGCCGACGACGGAGCAGTGGAGCGCTTCCTCGCTTCCCTGCCGTTCTCGCCGACCCTCGCACAGACGCGAGTTTTCGGCGAGATCGCGGCGGATCTCGCCTCCACTAAACCGATGCATCGCCTTCTTCAGGGCGAGGTGGGCAGCGGTAAGACCGTCGTCGCAGTCGCGGCCGCGTTGCGGGCCGCTGCCTCCGGGTCGCAAACCGCGTTCATGGCTCCGACGGAAGTTCTCGCAGAACAGCATTTTCTGACGGTCCGGCGGCTGCTCGAACCGCTCGCCGGCTCGGCTCCACCGGAAGAGGGACGCCTCTTCGGTGAGGGCTGGGGCGTGGAGCTGCTGACCGGATCGGTCACCGGACGTGCCCGGGCTGCGGCCCTGGAGGCCGCAAGCAATGGACACGCCACGATCGTGATCGGAACACATGCGCTGATTCAAGAGGGCGTCGAGTTCTCGAACCTCGGACTTGCGATCGTCGACGAGCAGCATCGCTTCGGGGTTCATCAACGCGTTGCGCTTCGCGCAAAGTCCTCCTCCGGTGCGCAGCCCGATCTCCTCATCATGACGGCCACGCCGATTCCCCGAACCCTGGCTTTGACTCTGTATGGAGACCTCGACGTGAGCATCCTCGACGAGATGCCGAAGGGACGGCTGCCCGTGCGCACACTCGTGGCCACGACCGCGGAGGACCGGGCCGGCGCCGAGGCCCTGATTCGCTCGGAGGCTGCCGCGGGCCGGCAGGCGTTCATCATCTGTCCTCTCGTGGAGGAGTCCTCGGTCCTGGAGGCAAAGGCTGCCGAGTCGGAATATCAGCGGGTGCAGGAGATCTTTCCCGGTCTGCGCGTCGGTCTGCTTCACGGACGAATGCGTCCGGCAGACAAGGAAGCGATGATGTCGCGGATGCGTTCCGGCGAGGTCGACGTCCTCGTGGCTACGACCGTTGTGGAAGTCGGCGTCGACATTCCCAACGCGACCGTCATGCTGGTGGAGGATGCGGATCGCTTCGGGTTGTCGCAGCTTCATCAGTTGCGCGGCCGGGTCGGCCGCGGCGAGCACGCCTCGACGTGCGTGCTGCTCACCTCTGCCGATCTAGGCGCCGAAGAGCGAAAGTCCGCGCGGGATCGTCTCGAGGCCATGTCGTCTACCACGGATGGGTTTCGTCTTGCCGAGCTGGATCTCGAGATCCGGGGCGAGGGTCAGATCTTCGGCCGCGCCGCGGTCGAATCGGGAGACGGGACCGGTGCCCCTGCGCAAGCCGGCCGGACCGATCTGCGGTTTGCGAGCCTCGTCCGCGACCTCGATGTGCTGCTCCAGGCTCGTGAGGATGCGTTCGCTCTCGTCGACCAGGACCCGCATCTCACCGAGCCCGGGCACGCGGCGCTGCGCGGCGAGGTCGTGCGCCGGTTCGGCAATCGGCTCGACTGGCTCTTCGTCGGCTAGTGCGCGTCGTTTCCGGCTCGGCGAAGGGGCGGCGTCTTCGTGCGCCCCGCGGCCCGGCGACCCGCCCAACGGCGGATCATGTTCGGCAAGCGATTTTCGACATTTTGGGGACGGTGGCGGAGGCACGCGTCCTGGATCTCTTTGCAGGAAGCGGCGCGATGGGAATCGAGGCCCTGTCTCGCGGCGCGAAGACGGCACTGTTCGTCGAGACGACCCGGGAAGCGTGCGAGGCCATCTCCGACAACCTTGAGCGCACGCGAACGGCCGCGCAGGCAACGGTGCGGAGGGCGGACGTAGGCCGGGTGGTCGCGCGGCCGGCACCGCACCCGTTCGAGCTGGTTCTGATTGACCCTCCGTACGAGCGGGGACTAGGATTCGTGGATCGAATCCTCGAAAACCTTCTTCTGGGAGGCTGGATCGCCGAGCGCGGGACCGTCGTCGTGGAGGCGGAATTGGGCTCCGTCGGCTGGCCGGAAGGTCTTCACGAAACCCGGACCCGCATCTTCGGTCGGACACAGGTGAGTGTGGCGATGCGACATGAGTGATGGTCTAGTCGGGATCTACCCGGGAAGCTTTGACCCCGCGACGAACGGCCATCTCGACATCATCGAGCGTGCCGCAAGCCACATGGCAACTCTGGTCATTGCCGTGTCGCAGAATCCGGGCAAGAGCCCGATGTTCTCGCTCGAGGAACGGATCGGCATGTTAAAGGAAGCGGTTACGCAATTCGGCCACGTCGAAGTGGACTCGTTCGACGGGCTCTTGGTGGACTTTGCGAAACGGAGAGGCGCCCGCGTTCTCGTGAAGGGGCTTCGCGCGGTCAGCGACTTCGAATACGAGATGCAAATGGCTCACATGAATATGCGACTC
Organism: Actinomycetota bacterium; assembly: GCA_046713235.1. Lineage (GTDB taxonomy): Bacteria > Actinomycetota > AC-67 > AC-67 > AC-67 > JBKKBZ01. The sequence continues at coordinate 16,773 of JBKKBZ010000049.1, forward strand.
GCAGATGTCGAGACGATGTTCATGGTCGCAAATCCCGTATACAGCTTCCTGTCGTCGAGCTTGGTGAAAGAAGTGGCTCGTTTCGGCGGCGATGTGGAAGGCCTCGTGCCGCCGGAGGTGGCAAGGAGATTGAGGGAGCGCGCACGTGGCGAGTGAAGACGAGCAGACCGTAAGGGAAGCCGAGGCGGAGCCGGTGGCCGGCATCGGCTCGATGACCGTGCTGGAGGACCTGCTGAATCAGTTGGATCAAATCCTCCAGACGGCAAGATCCATGCCTTTGTCGGCCTCGGTCCTCGTGAACCGTCGCGACGTTGTCGACATCGTCGAGACGTTGAAGCGCTCCCTGCCTGAAGAGATTGCGCGCGCCCGGTCGATTCTCCACGACGCGGCAGCCGTCATCGATCGCGCCCGCGAGGAAGGCCAGAAAGTCATCGAACGGGCGAAGACCGAACGGCAGGAGCTGGTTGCGAAAACGGAGGTCGTGCAGACGGCCACGCGAGAAGCCGAGATCGTTCGGGCCGATTCAGAGTCCTATGCCCGCCGGATCAGGAGCGACGCCGAGCGTTACGTCGAATCGAAGCTCGCGAACTTCGAAGTGATGCTCCAAAAGACCCTGCAAGTAGTCGAACGCGGCCGGGCGCGCCTCGAGGGGCGTGACGAGGCCGAGCGCATTTCAGGCGGGGACGACACCGACGCCCAGCCTTAGGCCGCGACCCCGTCGGCCTGAGATCCAAGGAAATCGCCGGCCGACCTTCGCGGCCCGATCTGCCCTGCGTTTCCGCAGGTCAAGGGGCGGTTTTTACTTGCTGTGCTATCCTCTGCGCCGCCGTGAATGCGAAGGGGATGACTGCCGTGCGCGAGGCGACCAGCCTTCTCATCGACGTGTCCGAGCTGCTCGAGCAGCCCGGGACGCAACGCCGCTTCGAGCTTTCCGGTGAGGTTTCCGGCCTGGAGCTGGACATGGTCGCCGTAGCCGGCGGTCACCTGGACATCGATGCGCTGGCGGAGAGTCTTGTGGAAGGGATCCAGCTCTCGGGGCGCGTCTCCGGACGGCTGGAGCTTCGCTGCCGCAGGTGCCTGGACGACGTCCGGCGACCCTTCTCGTTCGCGCTACGGGAGCTGTTTGCTGCCGGGCCCGCCGATGAGGAGGCCTACCCGATCGAGGACGGCCTCATCGACCTCGAGCCGATGCTCCGTGATGCGGTTCTTCTCGAGCTGCCGCTCAACCCGGTCTGCCGTGAGGCCTGTCGCGGGCTGTGCGCCCAGTGCGGCCAGAACCTCAATCAGGCCGATTGCGGTCACCGGGCCGAGGAGATCGACGCACGGTGGGAGCCACTTCGCCGGTTCCTGGAAATGGGGGAGTAAATGCCGGTTCCGAAGAGAAAAAAAACCAAATCTCGAACGCGCAGCCGCAAGGCGCACTGGCGCAACAGCATGAGCGTTCCGCCATACGCCGAATGCTCACAGTGCCATCAGCCGAAGCTGCCGCACAGGGCCTGCGCGAATTGCGGCACGTACGCCGGGCGGCAGGCGCTGCTCGTCGAGTGAACGCATGATCAGGCTGCTCGGCCGCCGTCCCGGCCGCCGAGCGTCCGTCCTGGAACGCCGGCTGAATGTTCGTTTCTACGACCGCAGCCTGCTCGAACTTGCCTTGTCCCATCGGTCCTTCGCCTACGAGAAAGGCGGTCTCCCTACGAACGAGCGTCTAGAGTTCCTCGGTGATGCCGTTCTGGGAATCGTGATCACCGACGCCATCTATCGTGAGTTTCCGGCTCTTCCCGAGGGAGAGCTGGCTAAGATGCGCGCCGCCCTGGTGAACATGACCGTGCTGGCCGACGTTGCCCGCGAGGTGGGGCTGGGCCAAGCGGTATTTCTCGGGCGCGGCGAGGAGATGACCGGGGGACGAGACAAGGCCTCAATTCTCGCCGATACGCTCGAGGCGATCTTCGGTGCGTTGTATCTCGATGGGGGGATCACCGCGTCCCGCGGGCTGATTCTCGGTCTCTTCATGCCGCGGATTCGCGGACAGATCGAGGGCGGCACCGTGATCGATTACAAGACCAGCTTGCAGGAGTTGGCCGCATCTCGTCTCGGTTCGCTGCCCGAGTACCAGATCTCCGAGTCGGGACCCGATCACGCCAAGCGATTCGTGGCAACCGTCCTGCTCCGCGGCCGTGCCTACGGCGGAGGAGAAGGGCGCTCGAAGAAGGAGGCGGAGCAAGCTGCGGCACGCATTGCGGTGGAGACCCTCAGCGCCGAGCCCCAGCTCGGTCCGTTTCGACGGCCGAGATCGAGGAGCTGACCGGTGCCGGAACTTCCTGAAGTCGAAATCGTTCGCAAGGATCTCGAGCGTGACGTGATCGGAAAGAAGATCAAAGACGTGGACGTCAGGCTCCCCCGAATCATTCGACGTCACCGAAGCAAGAGAGAGTTTGCCGACCGCCTGCTCACACGAACGATCGTCAAGATCGAGCGGCGCGGAAAGTACATTCTCCTGCACCTCGACAGCGGCGATGTCTTGGTCATGCACCTCGGTATGAGCGGACACGTCGAGCGGACGACCGGTCGCAAGGCTCTGGAGAAACACACCCACGTCATCGTGAAATTTTCCACCGGCGGAGAGCTGCGCTTCGTGGACATGCGGCAGTTCGGCGAGCTTTTCGTGACCGCACGAGACGATCTCGACGGCGTGAAAGAGCTCCAGCACATCGCCATCGATCCGCTGGAGGATTCCTTCACCTGGCAATACTTCTCACAGATCCTCGCAAGCCGCCAGGTGAAACTGAAGGCGTTGCTGATGGATCAGAAGTTCATCAGCGGTATCGGAAACATCTACTCGGACGAGATTCTGTGGGGGGCCGGACTGCGCCACGACAGGCCGAGCGATTCCCTCACCTCGCAGGAAGTGCGGCGGCTGTATAGGTCTATCTCCGAGGTCCTGCACGAAGGAATCCGGCACCGCGGGGTCACGCTCGAAGACGAGACCTACTCGGATCTATACGGCAAGCCCGGGGAGATGCAGAATTTCCTCAAGGTGTACGGCCGACTCGGCCTGCCGTGCCCGAGGTGCAGGACCCCGATCGTCCGCGAGCGATGGTCCAACCGCAGCACATATTTTTGCCCCCAGTGCCAGGTGTAGTTCGGCCGCGCACGCTCGCGCCGAGCGCCTAGCCGTCGCTCCCGATGCCGCAACCCACGGGCAGGTTGCAGGGAGTCGGCGTGGGGGAGGGTGATGGAGTCGGGCTGGGCTCGGGCTCCGGTGGAGGCGGCGGGGGCGCCGGCGCGACCAGCGAGAATCCGCTGCCGACCTCGTCGCGCATCTGTGGGTGCTGCCGGCCGGCCGTTCGTTCCTCCACTCGCGGTCGCGCATACTCGAAGGCTTCCTGGACGGTGGTCAGGCCGTCGCCGTTGGCGTCGGCATATCCGCTCCGAAGGCCCTCGACGATTGAGTAGTACCCGAACACGGAGTGGCCAACTTCCGGGTCCTCGTATGAGAGTTCGGATTCCGGCGACGAGTAGGTGACGAGCCGGCCGGCTCCCAGAGTCCCGGGATCGCTGAACCCGCCGGCGCGGCACACGGCGAAGTTCAGCCACATCTGAGATGCCCGCACTCCGCGCAGGAGCTTGCCGAGATCGCCGTCGATGAGCAGCCGGTTGTCGGCAAGCCACAGCGCCACATCGCGCGCCTCCCCGTCGCCGTCCACGTCGGTGGAGAAGGGTTTCTCGTGTCCGGAGTAATGGAAAAGCGCCACGGACTCGTCGTCGGTCTTCGACGCGAGCCATTGAATCCCGTCGATCACGCGCGACCGAGTGGCCGTAAGGTCGGTAAGCAGCACGATGTGATCCTCGCGCCAGCCCAGTCCGAGCAGGTACGAGCGCAGGGCGACGGCATCCTGCCGTGAGCCGATGTTGTCTCGGGTCGCCCCGGCGTAATTGTTGATTCCTATGATGAGCGCCCAGTGGTTCCCACCACGCGCACCGGTTCTCGCGGCCGAGGCCTGGGCGGGAAACAAGGAGCGGAATGCATCCGCGGGCGGCCCGGAGCGAGGAGCGACCCGCTCCAAGGTCGGCCGGCCTTCAGGCTCGCCGATGGCCAGGGTGGTGCTTCGGGCAGGCGCCGGTTTCGGAGCGCTCTTGGCAAGCCTGGGGGCGAGGTCTTCGGCGGTCTCGGCTGCCGCGGCGGCCGGGGCATCGCGGAGAGGCACCGATGCGGGACCCTCGGTGTGTGGTGGTTGCCAGCCGAGCGCGGCGAAGAACAAGGAGCCCACGATTAGGGCGGCACCGAGCCTCAGGTTGGTCGGATCCATGGTCTCTCTCTTGATTCAGGGCCGGACTGTCCCGCTCCTTCCCCGCCTAGGCCGAAACATGCACCTCTTCCGGCAAGAGCGGGACGCACCGGGCGAGTCTAGCGCGGGCCCGACCGGATCGAACGACGAAAGGGACTCCACCGTTCGAGGAAGACCTGGGGACACCTTCGCGTTGACACCCTATGATTGGCTTGAAATCCGACCCGCAAGGTCAAAAAGGGGACAACTCTTGGACAAGCCCAGCATCCGGCCGCCGGCTCTGGTTGCCCCGGCCGACTCCCTGACGCGCGAGGAGATCCGCAGGTACTCGCGTCACCTCATCATCCCCGACGTCGCCATGGACGGTCAGCGGCGGCTGAAGAACGCCCGTGTGCTCTGCATCGGGGCGGGAGGCCTGGGCTCGCCCGTCGCCATGTACCTTGCCGCCGCCGGCGTGGGCACGATCGGTCTCGTGGACTTCGATGTCGTAGACGAGACCAACCTCCAGCGCCAGATCATTCATGGGACCTCCGACGTCGGCCGCCCCAAGCTGGACTCGGCGGAGTCGCGGATCCGGGAGATCAATCCGGGCGTGAGGGTCGAGAAGCACCAAACCATGGTCACCAGCGACAACGCACTGGAGATGTTTCGCGACTACGACCTCATCGTCGACGGGTCCGACAACTTCCCCACGCGCTACCTCGTCAACGATGCCTGTGTGCTGCTCGGCAAGCCGTATGTCTGGGGCTCCATCTTTCGCTTTGACGGCCAGTTGAGCGTGTTCTGGGCGGAATACGGTCCCTGCTACCGGTGCCTGTTCCCTCAGCCTCCTCCGCCGGGAATGGTTCCGTCGTGCGCAGAGGGAGGCGTGCTCGGGATGCTGTGCGGCACCATCGGCTCCCTTCAGACGACGGAAGCCGTCAAGCTCATCATCGGCAAGGGCGACCTGCTTATCGGGCGGATGCTCATCTACGACGCCCTCGAGCTACGGTTCAAGGAGCTTCGCGTTCGCAAGGATCCGGAGTGCCCGGTCTGCGGCAAGGCTCCGACGATCACCGGCCTGATCGATTACGAAGACTTCTGCGGAGTCACCCCCGAGGTCGCGGAGTTCGCGTCGCAGTTGTCTGTGACGCCGCATGAGCTGGCGGGCCTCCAGGCCGGGGGGGATCAGTTGTTCCTTCTCGACGTTCGAGAACCGCACGAATGGGAGATCGTCCGGCTGGAGGGAGCACATCTGATCCCGATGAATGAGGTTGCGGACCGCATCAGCGAGATCCCTCAGGACCAGACGGTGGTGGTCTACTGCAAGGTCGGGATGCGATCGGCGGACGTGCTGCGCTTCCTCCACCAGGTTGGCCTGAAGAACACGAAACATCTTCACGGGGGGCTGGACGCCTATGCGGTTCAGGTTGACCCGAGCCTGCCCCGCTACTGAGCGCTGCGGGACTTTGGTCCTAAAGGCGTGGACGGTCCGGCCTCAGCCGCTGAAGTACTCGTGTGCCCCGAAAAGCGGTACGGCGAATCGGGCAACCGAGAAGAAACTGCCGACGAGTTTCCAGAAGATTCCAGAGGAATCTTGTCGCCGCCCTCTTTTCAACGAGCGGAGCCTCCGATAAGGTGTTTGTGAACCTGGCGGGAGACCCCGGCCAGGAAGCTTTGGGAAGGGCCGCCCTCCCCATCAAGGAGGTCGAATGTCGAAGGCACTCTTCGGATATCTAGGCGAGCCTCGCGCGTATGTGCTCATGAAGGAGCTCAACACGCTTCGGGCTCGGGTTGCTGATCTCGAGAAGGCGCTGGAGGCCGCAGAGGCCGAGGTGCTTGCGCTTCGAGCGATCGCGGAATCCAAGATCGAGGTGAACGAGAAGGTCGACGCTCTCGCCTAGAACGAAGAAACGCCGGCCCTTCGGGGCCACCGATTGTGGGCCATCCGATATTTCCCGGATGGCCTTCATCGTTGCCGGGAGCCCGCGGGTAAGCGTGTTAGCATTCCCGCGTGTTCCTCCGCTCCCTGAGCATCCGGGGCTTCAAGTCGTTCGCGGATAAGACCGTCTTCGAGTTCACCCCCGGGGTGGCTGTGGTCGTCGGACCCAATGGCTCCGGCAAATCGAATCTCGTCGACGCGATCGCCTGGGTGCTCGGCGAGCAGGGACCCAAGACCCTCCGCGGCGGCAAGATGGAAGACGTGATCTTTGCGGGCACCCCGACCCGCCCTTCGGCCGGCCGGGCCGAGGTAATCCTGACGATAGACAACTCCTCCGGCATCCTGCCGATCGCGTTTTCGGAGGTCACGATCGGCCGGACGATGTTCCGCGGCGGAGACAGCGAATACGCGATCAACGGCGCTCAATGCCGTCTGCTCGACGTGCAGGAGCTGCTGTCGGACACAGGTTTGGGACGCGAGCTCCACACGATCGTCGGGCAGGGACAGCTCGACGAGATCTTGTCCTCCAGGCCGGAGGAGCGCCGCGCCTACATCGAAGAGGCCGCCGGCATCCTGAAATACCGCCGGCGGCGCGAGCGGTCCGTGCGAAAGCTCGAGCGCGTGGACGGCGACATCGAGCGTCTGGGTGATCTCATCGGCGAGCTGCGCCGCCAGATCCGGCCGTTGGAGCAACAAGCGGATCTGGCTAAGCGAGCTGCGGAGATCGAGGCCGAGCTGAAGGAGAGCACGCTCCGGCTGTGGGCCGTCGAGTACCGGGCACTATCCTCCGATGAGGACGAGGAACGGGAGCGATGGATCGCCGAGGAGGCCGGCCGTCTCGCCGCGGATCACGCCGCAGCCTTGCATGAGGCCGAGAGTCTCGAAAGTGAGGCCTCAGATGCTGCGGTCGCGGCGCGAGATTCACTCTCCGTTGAGTACCGTCTCGCGAGCGTGTCCGAGCGTCTTGCCGGTCTTGCTCGTCTGGCGCAGGAGCGGCGCCTCCATCTCCAGGACCTGGCGCTGCGGGCTCCTGCAGCCGATGCACCGAGCGAGCAGGAGATCGCCGAGCTGCAGCGCGCCCTCGATCGCGCTCGAAGCGAGCGAGAGGAGGCCGAGCTCGAGGCGAAGGTGGCCGAGGCGGAACTCGTCGAGGTGGCAAGGGCGCGAGAGGAAGCGGCCCGGGCCCGCGAGGAGCTGGTGCAACTCCAGGGAGAGCGCGCGGCCCTTAGGTCGTCGGTCGAGTCGGGAGTCTCCGAGCGGCAACACCTGCAGGCGCGCCGCGACGCGCTGGCGGCCGCCGAAGCCGAACGCGCGGCACAGGTAGACGAGCTGCGCGCCAAATCGGCCGCACTTGACGCCGAAGAGGCCGACCTCTCCGCGCGTCTGGAAGAGGTCGAGCGCCATACCGCGCAGCGACGCGAAGAGGCCGCCGAGGCGCTTACCCGCCAGCGGGAGCTGGAGCGAACCATCGAGTCGGCCCGCGCCCGCCGCGATGCCCTTGCCGCCGAGGTCGAGCGGGGAGGCGACGGGGCTCTTCAACTGCTCGAACATGACGCAAGTCGTCTTGGTTTGCTCGGCCGTCTGCGCGACCTCGTAGAGGTTGAGCCCGGCTTCGAGCGTGCAGCTCTTGCCGCGCTGGAGCCGTACTCGGGGGCTGTGCTTGCCGCCTCGCTCGGGCATGCCGTGGAGGCGGTGCGTGTTCTAAAGGACGTCGGGGGACGCGGGGCCTTCGTGGCACCCGGACACCGTCCGGCAGCGCCGGAGGGAACCCGGTCCATACTCGACGTCGTTCGTCCTGCCTCGGCGGCGGCGGAGCCCATCCGGGCATGGCTGGCCGGGGTTGTCCTCGCCGGAGATCTGACCCAAGCGCACGCTCTCGCCTCCCGGCACCCCGGGGTGGTCGTGGTGACGTCCGATGGAGACCGGGTCGGCCCCGACGTCGTCCTGGGGGGAAGCCCCGTTGCGGAGAGTGCGCCGGACCCCGTCGCCGAGCTGCGCGCGGCGGAACAGTCGCTGCAGGAGCACCAGGTGCTGTGGGTCGAGGTGATCCGCGCCGCGGAGCATGCCGACGCCGTGGCCGAACGATTCTCCATGGAGACCGAATCCCTTACGGGGGCGTTGAACGAGCTGGACGCGCGCATCAGCGGGCAGTCGGCCGCCCTCGCCGATCTGGAACGAGAGTCAGAGGCAGCAGCGCGCGAGGAGGCAGTTCTCTCGGGCCGGGCTGCCGAGCTTGCCGAGCGAGCGCGGATCGACGAGGAGCGGCTCACGGGTGTCGAGGCTCGACTGGCTCGCGCGGCGGCGGCGGAGCGCACGACGGTTGACGTCGCCGTGCTTGCGGCAGGCGAGCGTCGTGGTGCACAGCGTGCCGTGCGGCTGGGGGCACTCACCGAACGTGAGCGGGCGCTGTCCGAAAGCCTCGAGGCCGCCGCGGATCGCAGAAGGCGCGTGCATGAGGAGATCCAACGATGGGAGTCCTCCCGTGGGGCGCGCGAGGCAGCCGCGCGCAGGGCCGGAGAGGTTTCCGAAGCAGCAGCCCCGGCCGGCGAACGAGCCGCCGCATGGGCTGAGGAAGCGCGAGCGGGTCGCGCGGACGCGGAGTCGCGCAGCCTGCGGGTCGGTGAGCGCCTTTCTCGGTCACGGGCCACGCGGCGGGGGATCGAGGAGCAGCTCGAGCACGCGCGGCAGATGGCCCATGCGAGCGATCTCGCGCGCGCGGAGCGTTCCCACCGCCTCGCCGCCCTGGCTCAGCGGGCGCGCGACGAGCACCGACTGGAACCGGAAGCAGCGCTTGTGGCAGCAGGAGATGTGCAAGCCGATGAGATCGAAGGGCTTCGGCGCAAGGCGGCAACGGCCGAGCGGCGACTGGCGATGCTCGGCCGCGTGAACCCGATCGCTATGGAGCAGCACCAGGGACTCCTCGACCGCCACGCGTTCCTGGTCGAGCAAGTAAACGACCTGAGGCGCAGTCGTCGCGACCTCGTCGGCGTCGTGGAGGAAGTCGACCGCAACATCTCCGAGCAATTCTCCTCCGCTTTCGAAGACGTGCGCCGCGAGTTCGCCGAGGTTTTCGGGCGTCTCTTTCCGGGCGGGGAAGGCCGCCTGTCGATCACCGACCAGGCGGATCTTCTGGAGTCGGGCGTCGATATCGAAGCGCGTCCGGGCGGCAAGCGCGTGAAGCGGATCTCACTGCTATCCGGAGGTGAGCGAGCTTTGACGGCGATTGCGCTGCTCGTGTCGATCTTCCGCGCGAGACCATCGCCCTTTTACCTGCTCGACGAGGTCGAAGCTGCGCTCGACGACGTGAACCTTCACCGGTTCCTGCAGATAGTCTCCGAGTTTCGGGATACGTCGCAGATGATCGTCGTGACGCATCAGAAGCGCACTATGGAGGTCGCCGACGCGCTGTACGGCATCTCGATGGGTGCCGACGGCGTGACCAAAGTGATCAGCGAGCGGCTCGCCGCGGACGACCTCGAAGTCACCTCAGGCTGAGCGTTTTCCTCTGCTATCGTTTCGCACCCCATGACCACCGTCGTCGTCATCATCGTCGTCATCGTTCTTCTGCTGGCCGGGCTCCTCGTCGTTTCGGCCACACGCCGCCGTTCGACCCCGCCGGCTTCTCTACCTGAGCCGCCCGCCTCCGCGGCATTGCCCCCGGAGGCTCCAGAAGCTCCGGCTGATCCGATCGTGGAGGAGGAGTCCCCGGCTTCGACGGAATCGCCGGCACGGGAGCCGGAGCTTGCACCGCCGATCGAAATCCCCGAGCAACCGCGATGGAGAGAGCGCCTTTCTCGTGCGCGAATGGGATTCGGTCAGACGTTGACCGGCATCTTCCAAAAACCGGTGCTCTCGGAGGAGGATTGGGAGGACGTCGAGGCGGTGTTGCTGCAGGCCGACGTCGGGGTGGCTACGACACAGCGAATCATCGAAGACCTGCGTGACCGGGCATCCAAGCGATCGGGTGCCGCAGAGGTGATCATGTCATTGCGGGAGGAACTTGTCTCGATGCTTGGCTCCGGGGAGCGTACCCTTCGACGCAAGGACGAAGGCCTGACCATCTGGGTTGTCACCGGAGTCAACGGCACCGGGAAGACGACGACCATCGGGAAGCTTGCCGCGGGACTACGCCTGGAGGGCAAGCACGTCGTTCTCGCCGCAGCCGATACGTTTCGCGCGGCGGCCGACGAACAGCTCGAGGCCTGGGCGGTGCGCGCCGGTGCGGAGGTCGTCAAGCAATCGCCTGGTGCGGACCCGGCGGCGGTGGCGTTCGACGGCGTGCGCGCCGCGTTGGCGCGAGGCGCCGACGTGCTGATCGTGGATACGGCCGGCCGGTTGCACACGAAGCAGAATCTCATGAACGAGCTCGGGAAGATCCTCCGGGTCGTCGAGCGCGAAGCCGGAGCACCCGACGAGGTACTTCTCGTTCTCGACGCGACGACCGGGCAAAACGGGATCGCTCAGGCTCGCGCTTTCACGGAGACGGCGAAGGTGACCGGCATCGCCCTGACGAAGCTCGACGGCACCGCAAAGGGAGGCATCGTGCTCGCTTGTCAGCAGGAGCTTGGATTGCCGGTGAAGCTCGTCGGCCTGGGGGAGGGCATCGGGGACCTGGCGCCGTTCGATCCCGAGGCCTTCGTCGACGCCTTGATCGGATGACCGGACGCTTCGCTAGCATGTGACACCGTGTTCGACACACTCTCCGATCGTCTCGAAGCCGCCTTTGGGCGGTTGCGCGGCCGTGGCAAGCTCACCGAAGCACAAGTCCAGGAGGCACTGAAGGACGTTCGCACGGCCTTGCTCGAGGCCGACGTGCACCTCTCGGTGGTCCGCGAGTTCGTTTCTCGCGTGCGCGACCGAGCGATCGGTCAAGAGGTGATGAAGTCCCTCAGCCCCGGACAGCAGGTAGTCAAGATCGTCAACGAGGAGCTTGTGAGCATCCTGGGCGGAGAGGCCAAGCCGCTGACGTTCGCGCAGAAGCCGCCCACAGTGATCATGCTGGCCGGCCTGCAAGGTTCGGGAAAGACGACGGCCGCGGCAAAACTCGCCGCGCATCTTCGGGGCAAGGGACGCAGGCCGATCCTCGTCGCATGCGACCTTCGCCGTCCGGCAGCCGTGCAGCAACTGCGCCTTCTCGGCGAGCAAGCCGGGGTTCCGGTCCATACCCGCGACGGCGCAACCGATCCCGTCGCGGTCGCGGCCGAAGGCGTCGCGGAAGCCGAGCGAACCGGGCGCGATGTGGTCATCGTCGACACCGCAGGGCGGCTGCACATCGACGAGGAGATGATGAGCGAGGCGGCGGCCATCCGCGACCGGGTGAAGCCGCACGAGACCCTGTTCGTCGCCGACGCCATGACCGGGCAGGACGCGGCGACCGTCGCGGCGGCGTTTGCGGAGAGGGTGGGGTTCACCGGCGCCGTCCTGACCAAGCTCGACGGCGACGCACGCGGCGGCGCGGCTCTTTCCATCGCCCACGTGTCCGGCCGCCCGCTCAAGTTCGTGTCCGAGGGAGAGAAGCTCGATTCCTGGGAGCCGTTTCATCCCGACCGGCTGGCCGGCCGGATCCTGGGGATGGGCGACGTCCTCACGCTCATCGAGAAGGCGGAGGAGGTCTACGAAGAGGATCAAGCGAGGGAGCTGGAGCGCAAGCTGCGAACCGCGCAGTTCACCTTCGACGATTTTCTCGATCAGATGCGCCAGTTAAAGAAGATGGGGTCGCTCAAGGGTCTGATCGGGATGATCCCCGGCGTCGGGAAGCAGTTGCGCGACGTCGAGATCGACGACAACCAGATGCGCCGAACCGAGGGAATCATCTGCTCGATGACTCGCCGGGAGCGCGGCGATCCGGCGCTGATCAAAGGATCGCGGCGCGATCGCATCGTAAAGGGGAGCGGGACGACGACGTCGGAGGTCAATGCGCTGGTCAAGCAGTTCGAACAAGCCCGGAAGATGATGCGGGCCATGACCGGGGGAGGAGGGGTTCCAAATCTGCCGCACGGGGCGGTCAAGCGCGAGCAGCCGAAAGCGTCGGCGGCCAAACCGAAGCGGCCCACCCGGCCGAAGCCCCACCGCCCCAAGAAGAAGAAGCGCCGCCGCTAGTGATGCGCTCGGCCCAAGTTTCGTTATTGGATCGAGATGGTTGCCTTCGGCGGATGACAAACTGAGATACCTCAAGAGCGGAGCCGATAAGCAAGATTAGACGGAGTAGATCCCTTTCCATCAAGAGCGATCCCACCTTTGGGCTCAGGTCACGTAATAGTCAGTCGGGACTGCCCCGCACACTGGTGTGCCGCTTCCAGCGATCACCTAGACGCCCCGCACGTCAATTGCTGGGTTTTGAGCAACAAGCCGCTGCATGAGCTTGTGAAGCCCGTCCATCTGCCGGATCGCCCGCGCCTTACCACCGGCGAACGTGAACACAATGGTGTAAGGGTCGAGGCCACCCATTGCTGACCGCACGGACTTTACGTCAGCTACTTTCGTCCGAAGCGTGCGTAGCACGCTGACGAACTCCAGCTCACCCGAAGCAGTCAGACGTATCTCGTACGAAACCCAGATGAGTGCCACGAACCAGAACCATCCAACTACGGCACTGAACGTGATCGCGAGTAGGATCGGTGGTGCGTCCGATCCCCCACGGATAGCGCCTACCAACAGCATGGGGACTCCAACAGAGGTAAGGATGATGACGATGGCCAACCATAGATATACAAATGGTCCTCGGACGCGACAGCGCGTGACTTGGCTCATGGTCTGCCCTCCCGTGCACTCTCGTTCGACACCGCCGGGACACTCGAACGCGCAATAGAAGATGCGACCAACAAAGCGTACCCCCATCTCCATATCTGATTCTTCCAGGAGAGGTAGCCATGGATTATTTGGCAGAAACTTTGGCCGCTGTGGCGATCGGTGTGGTTGGCGGATTGTTGATTGGTATTGTCATTCGGAATCGCCGTAAGCCGCCTAGCTGCTAGCCGCTCGCAAAGAGCCTGCTGACCGACCTCCTTCGCCAGGCCGCCCGGTGCTAAATCGGTTCGCCGCCGATCCGCGTCGCGACCTGGGCTGTCTGGCGGTAGGGGCGCATCAGCGCGTTGGTCACAGACCGTCTCGCGCAGCCCGGGGGAGGCCTCGGAGCCTGGAACTGCGGTGGCCGGAACGGCTCGGTCGGATGGCGTCCGCTCGCGTCGGGGCGGCCCGTCCGGTAGCCTGTGCGACCTATGGCGCTCAGGATCAGGCTCATGCGGATGGGGAAGAAGAAGCAGCCCTCCTACCGCGTCGTCGTCGCGGACCAGCGCAGCCCGCGGGACGGCCGGTTCGTCGAAGACGTCGGCTTCTACAACCCCTTGACGGACCCGTCCACGATCCGGATCGACGAGGAGAAGGCGCTGGCCTGGCTTTCCAAGGGCGCCCAGCCGTCGAACTCCGTTCGCGTCCTGCTGACCAAGACCGGCATATGGACAAAACACGAGCAGACGAAGGCTACGGCCAATCGCTCGTGACCGAGACTCTCGCGTACGTTGCTCGCGCGCTCGTCTCGCACCCCGAAGATGTCTCGATAGAGGTCGTCCCCGGTGAGGGGGAACGCACCCTCTTTCGGGTGCACGTCCACCCCGACGATCTGGGCCGCGTGATCGGCCGCGGGGGAGCAGTCGCTCGTTCAATCCGCCGCGTCGCCAAGGCGGCCGCAGCGAAGGCGGACCTCCACGTCCACGTCGAGATCGCCGGCTGACCGGCTGCTCGTCGGGCTCATCGCTCGCGCCCACGGGATCCGCGGCGAGGTGGTCGTCGATCTGCACACCGATCACCCAGAGCGCTTCGCTCCGGGAAACACGTTCACCCTCGAGCATGCCGGAGTGTCGCGACCGGTGCAGGTAACGGCGGCGCGCGAGCACCAGGGACGAATGCTGGTGAGCTTCGCAGGGATCGGCGACCGGACGGCGGCGGAGCAGCTTCGGGGCGGCATGCTGTTCGTCGCCGCAGAGGCGGCTGCTCCCGCCGAATCCGGCCGGTACTATCCCCACGATCTCGAAGGTGCTGCGGTGGTGGACGCCGAGGGCGAGACCCTGGGTACGCTCGTGGACGTGATGGAGAACCCCGCCAACGACCTATGGGTCGTGCGAACCCCCGACGGAAAGGACGTCCTTGTTCCGGCGGTGCGAGCCATCGTCGTCTCGGTCGAGCCGGCCGCGCATCGCATCGTGCTCCGACCCCCGCCCGGTCTCTTCGAGTGAGCGTATGCGCATCGATGTGATCACGATCTTTCCCGAGTACCTCGAAGGACCCCTCGGGGCTTCACTGATCGGAAAAGCGCGCCAGAAGGGGATCCTCGATATTCGGGTGAGCGATTTGCGCGCTCACGCCGTCGACAAGCACGGCACCGTGGACGACGAGCCCTACGGCGGCGGCGCCGGGATGGTCATGCGCCCGGATCCGTGGTTTGACGCGGTGGAGTCGATCGACGGCTGGTCGCAAGCGCATCGCATCCTGCTCACTCCCGCCGGGCGGCGCCTCGACCAGCGGCTCGCACGCGCACTGGCCGGGGAGCCTCACCTCATTCTCCTGTGCGGTCGCTACGAAGGAATCGACGAACGCGTGAGCGAGGGGCTGATCTGCGACGAGATCAGCGTCGGTGACTTCGTTCTCGCCGGTGGCGAGGCGGCGGCGCTGGTGCTCATCGAAACGACGACCCGGCTCGTGGAGGGTGTCGTGAAGGAGCGAGAATCCGTAGAGGAGGAGTCCTTCTCGGGGCCCCTGCTCGACTATCCCCAGTACACGCGGCCGGCCGAGTACCGCGATATGCGCGTTCCGGATGTGCTGCTCTCGGGCCATCACGCCGAGATCGAGCGCTGGCGCCGCGAGCAGCAGCTCCTGCGTACGGCGGAGCGGCGTCCGGACCTGCTCCCGCCGGATTTGGGGTGATTCAGAGCCATCGCGTGGTGTGGTGCCCCCTGGTAGTATGACCCCCTGCTCGGACCCCAGAACAGGAGACATCCACGCCGTGAACAAGCTTGATCTCGTCGAGCGCCCGCGTCTGCGGAGCGATCTCCCCGTCTTCCGACCCGGGGATACCGTCAAGGTCCATGTAAAGGTTTCTGAGGGCACCCGCGAACGAATCCAGGTCTTCCAGGGGGTCGTGATTGCCAAGCGAGGGGGCGGCCTGCGGGAGTCGTTCACCGTTCGCAAAATCTCGTTCAACGGCGTGGGCGTAGAGCGCACCTTCCCGCTCCATTCGCCTACGGTTGCCACAATCGAGATCGTGCAGCACGGGCGGGTGCGCAGGGCAAAGCTTTACTACCTGCGCGAGCGGACCGGACGCCACGCGAAGATCAAGGAGCGCCGCTTGGACCTGGCGACGCCCGGCCGGCCGGAAGCCGCCGAGGAAGCGCCGCTGGTTCCGCTCGGGGAGACCGCGGAAGTCCCAGAGGCAACCGAAGCCGCCGACACGGGGCAGGCTCCGGAAGCCGAGGCTGCCGAGCCGACCGAGCAGAACGTCTAGGCCGGGTCCGATGTCCCCGACCGGGCGGGATACGGAACCCACGTCCTTCGACGACGCGACGGCGCACGAAACTCCGCTTCAGTCCGACTGGCCCGACAAGGCGGCCGGCGAGCCCCCGCAGAGGCCCGGCCCGCTGCGGTTCCTGCACGAGCTTCCGGTGCTCGTGCTCATCGCTTTCGGGCTTGCGATGCTCATCAAGACCTTCCTCGTGCAGGCTTTCTACATTCCCAGCGAGTCGATGCTGCCTACCCTGCGCATCGGCGACCGAGTGCTCGTTAACAAGCTCATCTACCGGTTCCGCGAGCCGCGGCGCGGGGAGATAATCGTCTTTGTCGCCGAGCCCGACAGGACCAAGCGCAGCGCGCTTCAGAAGCTCGGTCGCGGAATTGTGGAGGGCCTGGGGGCCAGGGGGCCGATCGAGCGCGACTTCATCAAGCGGCTGATTGGGCTGCCGGGAGACACCATCGAGATGAAGGATGGCGTGGTCACGATCACCCCCAAGAACGGCACACCCCAGCGCTTGCCGGAGTCCTACCTCAACACCCCTCGGGCCTTGGAGGAGTTTGGTCCCTATACGATCCCCCCGGGGCGCTACTTCATGATGGGGGACAACCGCGGGGCCTCCTCCGACAGCCGGGTGCATACCTTCGGCGGGCTGTGCCGCGCCCCCCCGTGCGGGATCACCGAGGGCAGGATCGTGGGAAAGGCTTTCGTGAAGATCTGGCCTCCCAGCCGAGCCGGTCTCCATCGGCGGCCCAATTACGGCCTGGCCTGGCCGGGCCTGGGGAGCCTCCTGGACCGCCTGACCGGCTGATCACGGCGCCGCGCCCCCCGGGGCGTATCCTCAACCCATGGGCCTCGCCCTCGAGGACAGCTTGCGGTCTCGCGGATTCCGTCTCATCGCCGGCGTCGATGAGGTGGGGCGGGGAGCGCTGGCCGGCCCCCTGGTCGCGTGTGCCGTCGTCCTGGCGCCCGACGCGCACATCGAGGGGCTGCGGGATTCCAAGCTTTGCACTTCGGCTCAGCGCGAGCGGCTTGCGCGCGAGATCCGGGCGCAAGCCGTCGCCCTCTCGATCGTCCGGGTCCCGCCGGCTTCAATCGACCGGCACGGCTTGCACCGGTCGAATCTGAAGGCGCTGCGGCGCGCTCTCGTGGGGTTGCCGGTCCGTCCCGACTACGCGCTCTCGGATGGGTATCCCGTCCGCCGGCCGCCGGTCCCGGCCCTCGGCGTCAAGAAGGGCGATCAAATCTCGCCGGCCGTGGCCGCAGCCTCGATCGTCGCCAAGGTGTTCCGCGATCGGTCGATGGTGCGGCTGGACCGGCGCTTTCCCGTGTACGGCTTCCGCTCCAACAAGGGATACGGCACCCCGGATCATCGGGCGGCGATTGCAAAGCATGGCCCGTCGGCCGTGCACCGGATGTCTTTCGCCGGGGTCAACTGGATGCCTGCGGAACCGCCAGACGACGAGGAGTGGTGATGAGCGAAGAAGAGCTGGAGCGATACGAGACCCAGATGGAGTTGCAGCTCTACAAGGAGTATCGCGACGTCCTGCCGATGTTCGCCTATGTCGTCGAAACCGAACGCCGTTTCTACCTCGCCAACAAGGTCGACGTGACCAGGCAAGAAGCCGGCCTCGAGGTGAAGCTGGAAGACGCCTGGGTGTGGGACATGTACCGCCCAGCACGCTTCGTGACCAACGTGCGTGTCGTGACGTTCAAGGACGTGAACATCGAGGAGCTGAAAAAGACCGAGCCGCAGATGCCGGAGGACCTGGCTCCCGCCTAGAATCTACTTGCCCATCGGTCGTTTTCGGAACCGTCCAAAATCCGGAGCTGCATGTGGAAATCGGCTTGCGTGGACGTGCGGCGGCGGTTGCCGCGGCCAGCAAGGGCCTCGGTCGCGCCGTCGCCCTCGCGTTTGCGCGCGAGGGTGCCGACGTGGCGATCTGTGCGCGAGGCGAGGACCAGCTGAACGCCACCGCGGAGGAGCTGCGCGCTTTCGGCGTTCGGGTCCACGCGGTGACGACGGACCTCGCCGCACGCGGCGCAGCGGCGGCGTTCGTCGACGGGGCGGCGGGGGCTTTCGGGCGCCTCGACATCCTGGTTGCTAACTCGGGTGGTCCTCCCGGCGGAGATCCCGATTCGTTCGGCGAAGACGACTACCGCAGTGCGGTCGAATTGAATCTCATGAGCAGTGTGGGCATGTGCGGCGCCGCAATCCCTCACATGCGCCGGGGCGGCTGGGGCAGAATCGTGATCATCTCCAGCATCACCGTGAAGCAGCCCGTGGACGGGCTCATCCTGTCCTCCACGGTGCGTTCTGGTGTGGCCGGGTATGCCAAAGCGCTGTCCGACGCCGTGGCTCCCGACGGGATCACCGTCAACTCGGTGTGCCCGGGCGTGATCCTTACGGATCGCATCCGCGAACTCGCGGCCGAGCGCAGCGAGAAGCGGGGCGTGGCCCCCGAGGTGATGCTCAAGGCCTACGAGCCGGATATCCCGATGAAGCGCCTGGGGACGCCGGAGGAGCTGGCCGCGGTGGTGGCGTTCCTGGCCTCGGAGCCGGCGTCCTACGTGACCGGCACAGTGATCTCGGTCGACGGCGGGATGGCCCGCCCCATCATCTGAGCGCTCGCGCTCTCAAGGAAACGACCGGCGGAGCAATCGGGCGGTTCCGGCCGGCGTCAGTCCCCGGCCAGGAAGCGCTGTGCCATCCAGGCGTAAACCCGGGCCGCGTCCACCAGCTCTTCGACCCCGACGTGCTCGTCGGTCGTGTGCGCTAGGGTGAGGGAGCCGGGTCCGAAGACGATCGCCGGCACCCCGGCGCCGGTAAGGACCGCCGCGTCGGTCGCGCCGAGCATGCCGGTGGTCTCTGTCGGGCGGCCGAGCACCGCTTCGTGAGCCTCCAGCGCCAGGCGGACGATGCCTTCGCCCTCGGCCATCTCGTACCCCGGGGCGAAGTTCAGCACCTCGACGTCGGCCTTCACCGTCGGCTCGATTGCGTCGATCACCTCGCGCAGCTCCGCAACGAGCACATCGCGCTCGTCGTGCGGCATTACCCGCATGTCCACGTCGAGCGAACACGTCGCCGGCACGATGTTGATCTTCGCGCCACCCCGCACGACGCCGATGTTGGCGGTCGGCGAACCGAGCAGCGCGTGGCGACGAGGGGGCTGTTGGGTGCGCAAGGCCAGCACGACGCGAGCGGCCGCCTCGATCGCAGAGACGCCGAGGTCCGGCGTGGAGCCGTGCGCCGCCACGCCGTGACAGGTGATCCTCGTCCAGAACAGCCCGCGCTGGGCGATGCCGACCCGAAGATCCGTCGGCTCGCCGACAATCGCGGCGTCGGCGCCGGCCAAGCCCGCATCGCGCAGCGCGACGCTTCCATGCGGACCGAAGACTTCCTCATCCGCAACGAGCTGCAGCACTAGCTTCCCGCTTGTCACGGCACCGGTATCGCCAAGCGCGCGAGCCGCCTCGATCGCGGCCGCGATGGCGCCCTTCATGTCGCACGAGCCCCTGCCGTGCAGCACCCCATCGCGGACGGCGCCCTCGTAGGGTGGATGCGTCCACAGCTCCGGCGCCATCGCCGGCACGACGTCGAGGTGGCCGTTGAACGCCAGTGTCTTACCCGGCCGGCCGGAGTCGAGGACGGCTACAACGTTCACGAAGCCCGGCACCGGTTCGAACCTCTGCACGTCTAACCCGGCATCGCGGCACCAACGCTCTGCTTCACCTGCGGCTGCCGCCGTGTCCCCGGGAGGGTTCTCCGAGGGGACGCGAACAAGAGCCCGTGCGCACTCCAGGACCCGCTCGGTCTCGATGGTGATTGGGGTCATGTTGGGGTGCGCTCCCTCGGGTACCATCGCGGTGTGGAGCCTACCGCGCCGTCCTCCCCGCTTGCGCCGGCCACACCGCAGAGCATCGCCGGCGCACTCGCCGGCGCCTTGCGCCCGAGAACCCGATACGTCGTCACCGACATCGCCGACTGCGTGCCGGCAGCCGTGCTAATTCCCGTGTTCGTTCGCGGCGGCGAGCCGTGGCTGATCTTCACGCGTCGCTCTCAGAGCGTGAAGCACCACAAAGGCGAGATCTCGTTCCCCGGGGGAGCGCGCGATCCACAAGATGTGGATCTTCGCGCCACGGCGGTTCGTGAGACCGTGGAGGAGATCGGTTTAGAAGAGACCGCCATCCAGGCGATCGGCGAGCTTGACGATTTTCTCACTCACGTCACCAATTTCGTCGTCACGCCGGTCGTAGCGATCGTCCAAGAGCAGGCCGGCTATGCGCACAGCGTCCACGAGGTGCATGAGGTGATCGAACTTCCGATCCGCCCGCTGGCGGCGGCGGTTAGGGTCGAGGACTGGACCGATCGCGGGCGCCCGTTTCCTATGTACTTCTTCGAGCTCGACGGGTACACGATTTGGGGCGTCACCGGATACATCCTCCGGAGCTTCCTCGAGGTGGCCGGCGAAGCGCTCGGACTGCCGGCGCCTGCGCCGGGGCCGGAGCCCCGAGAAGTGCCCGATCCGACGGAAGCCCTGGAGGACGACGAATGATCGTGCGTGCAGAATGATCTCTGAAAACCGGGTGCCGCTGAGGGCTCGGCACGAAGTACACTGAATTGGCCGATGACACTCCCCGCGTCCTCAGGAGCCTTTCGCCCCCCGGGGCGGCTGGTCGGCTTGTCGCTGGTCACGGCCGCCTTGGTTGCGGGCATTCTCGCGTGGTCCTCTTCCCCTGCCGGCGCCGAGAACGCCATCCTCCATACCGAGCAGGATTCGGAAGCCTGGTTCTGGACGTCGAATCGCGATATCCGGCAGTGCTCGCCCATTCTGTCCCCGCCTGCCCCCCCGGACTCCTACTGCTATACGACCGATCTGTCGGCGACGAGCCCGATCGCCCCCGGACATCTGCCGGTGTCTCTGAAGGGCGGCGAATCTGATATGCGCTCGTACCTGATGTTCGACATCGGTGACATCCCCGAGAATTCGGAGATCCAGGTCTTCACGCTGGAGCTCACAGTGTCGCGTACCAATGAGCAGTCACACACCGACGTGCACAACCAGCGGCCGGGTGGAAAACCGCCGGCCACCGCGAACGAAAACCTCGCGAAGATCACGGCGTGCCTGGTGACGGTGCCGTGGGCAAACGCGGAAGGATCTCCACCATTCACGATGAATCCACGGGATCCCACTCGGCCCGACCCATCGGAGCCGACCGAGCAGAACGGGGTCGACTGCTCGGTCTTGATCGAGGGGAGACCGGGAACGACGTGGACCTTTGACCTCAAGGCGATGGCCCAGCGTTGGGTCTCGGGAAAGTCCGAGAACAACGGCATCGTGCTGCTGCCGGTGCGCACGGCGATTACGGATTCGTGGACGGTCGAGTTCCACGGAGCCGAATATCTCAAGACCGCTGAGGATCAGGCGACCGGAGGAACAAAGCAACTCACGTTCGTCCGTAAGTCGGAACAGGCCAAAGTCAGCGTGCAGTACGTTCCTCCGCCGGACGAGCCCGAGCCGCCCGCGGAGCCACCTACAATTCCTCCCGTGGTGCAGGAGCCGGTCGTTCAACCGCTGCCGGAGCCCTTGCCGACCGAACCGATTGCGCAGGCGACGCCGGAGCCGCAGCCGCAGCCCACGCTCGGAGCGGTCCGGCCCATCTCTTCGCAGCCTCGTACACCCTGGTACCAGTGGCTCGTCATTCCGGCCGGACTAGCCGGCCTCGCCGGGCTGTCGCGGGGGATGGGTCGCGAGATCGGCGTCGAGGGAGGAAATCGAGTGGCCGCGGCGCTCCGTCGCCGGCGGGAGGACCGTCTGCCGTGATCGGGTTGCGCGCGCCTGCGCGTCCGATCGTCCTGGCGATCGTGATGATCCTGACGCTTGCGGCCTGCGGCCAGAAGCCGGGAGTCCACGTCCGGGGACTTGGGAATGCAGGTCCCGGGCTCGGGGGCTCTGGAGACGGAGCTGGTCCCGGAGGAAGTACGGGGACGGGTCCAGGCGGCACCGGTCCTGGGGGCACCGGTCCTGGGGGGACGGGTCCTGGGGGGACGGGTCCTGGGGGCACCGGTCCCGGGGGAACCGGTACGAGCCCAACGGGGAGCAACCCCGCCTCCCAGCCGGGCGCCGACCGCACGGGAATCTCCTCGTCGGAGATCAGGATCGGTCTTCACGCTCCGCTGTCCGGAGCGGCACCGATCTCCCCGGAAGCGTTCAGGGCCGGCGCCCCCGTGTACTGGAAGGCGAACAAGATACACGGTCGTAAGGTGACGGTCTACGTTGAGGACGACAAGTACAAACCCTCCGACGCGCGCACGCGCTGCAACTCCCTCGCCGTCGAAAAGAAAGTGTTCCTGATCATCGGAGCGGCGGGGACGGACCAAATCAAATCGTGCGCCGACTACTCAGACGACCGCGGAATCCCCTACCTCAGCGCCGGGGTCCAGGAAGCCAAGGTTGAGGACCTCGGAACGTACTCCGCGCTAACGATGACCTACGCGCAGCAAATGCCGCTGCTAGCTCAATACATCAAATGGCTTGGCGCAAACGAGGATCGGTACGGTCCGAACTCATCCACCCAGATCAAGGACAATGTGATCAAGGTCGCTTTCATCAGGCCGGATTCCAACAACTTCAACGATGCCGAGGCGGCGTTCCTGAAGGCGATGAAATCGATCTCCCCGCCGGCCGGCAAGACCTACAAGACCTACGTCAAGGTCGTGGAGAAGGAAGGAACGGCCGCCAACGCGTCAAACGTAGGCCAGTTTCTCATCCAGGAGGGTGTCGACATCGTCTCGCCGATCACTGCTCCGAACTTCACCGCGGTATTGCTTGCCGGCTATACCGGCGGCCAGAGCTACTTCCCCCGGTACATGGGCGTGGGCATCACCAATGGGGTGAACCAAGCAATCAACCGGGCCTGCGACCGGAACCAGTTCGACGGTGCGGTCTTCTTCTCGCCGTTCCCGGGCTGGAAGGATCGCCAGAACTTCGATCCGGAATTCGACAAGGCAATCAACAACGATTCGATCGCCCGGCCGTACAACCAACCGCGAAGCGGCGGCGACATTCTCCTCGCCATCTGGGGAATCATGAAGGATATTCATCGCATTCTTGAGGCAGCCGGTCCCAATCTGACGAGGCAGAGTGTCATCCAGATGATGAATACGTTCTCCACTCGAACAAATTTCTTCCCCGATTTAGCGTTCGAGCCGCCGAGTCCATTCGGCGCCTCCAACGTGCATGCCCTCGTCGGGGAGTGTGATCGCGATCAAGGGGGACCCTGGTTCATCGAGGACCCGAAGCACTTTGGCCTGCGAGCCAGCTTCTGATCTACCCTTCCCCTGATCCCCCTCATTCCGCGGGAGAGGCGGTGCGCACGCGATGACGAGGTTCCTCATCGTCGGGCTCATCAACGGCGTCATCTACTCCTTGCTGGCACTCGGTATGGTCCTTGTTTACAAGGGCGCGCGGGTTTTCAATTTTGCCCAGGCCGAGTTCGGCACCGTCGGCGTATTCCTGGCGTGGTCGCTGATCGAAGGAGCCGGCCTGCCCTGGGTGGTGGGGGCCGTGCTGGCCGTCGCCGGCACCGCACTGCTGGGGTTCGCGGTGGAACGGTTCGTAGTCAGGCCGCTCTTCAATGCCCCCCGAGTGACCCTACTGGTGGCAACGGCGGGGATCGCGCTACTGGCGATCCAGGTGCAGCTGCTCGCCACGGGACCCAACCCTCAAGGTCTCCATCGACCGATCGGCGCTGCGGGCCTGACCCTGTTCGGCGTTCGAATATCTCCGGAGCAGATCCTCACGTTCGTGCTCCTCGGCGCGATGGGCGCCGTGATGGCGTACTTCTTCAACCGTACCGATCTGGGGCTTGCCGTTCTGGCGACCTCCCAGGAGCCGGTGGCGACTGAACTCGTCGGTATAGGCACGCGGCGTATGAGCTCATTCATCTGGACTCTTGCCGCCGCATTGGGAGCGATCGCAGGCATCCTCGTGGTGGCCGACCAATCATCCTTCACTCCGGCGTTCATGACCCGCAACTACTTGCTTCCCTCGTTCACGGCCGCCGTCGTGGGTGGTATCACCAGTCTCCCGGGTGCCTTCGTCGGCGGCTTGCTGATCGGCATGGCGCAGAGCCTTGGGACATACTTTCTCGAAGGCGCCCCCCTCATTGGGGAGCTTCCCGGGCCGGGAAACATCTTCATCTTCCTGCTGCTGCTTCTCATCCTGCTCTTGCGGCCGGCAGGCATCCTCGGAAAGGAAGCCTAGGTTGGCCGAGCCTCACGCCGCAACCGCTGTGGAGCCCGGCCGGGATGCCTCCCCCGAGCCGGAACCGACCGAAGACACCATCACCGATCGCGGAGCAACGCGCGGGCCGGGTGCGGCCGGATGGGCCGTCCGCCGCCTAGTCCTGGGAGCGGTCCTTGCCGCCGTTGTGGCCGCCCCGGCGATTGTTCCCCTGGGTCAGGTCCGGCCGGTGACACTGGCTCTCATCTACATTGTGGTCGGACTATCCGTCAATGTGCTGATGGGCTACCTCGGCCAGATCTCTCTGGGCCACCAAGCGTTCGTCGGAGTAGGAGCCTTCACATCGGCGCTCGTGGTCTCGAAGGGCGACCAATCCTTCTTCATAGGGATTGCGGTGGCGGCGCTGGTCGGAGGAGCCGCGGCCGTCCTGCTCGGGATCGTCGCGCTCCGTCTCAAGGGCCTCTACCTTGCGCTGATCACCCTCGCCTACGGCTCGATCGCCGAGTCCTCGATCTTCAACATCGAGGCCGCGACCGGGGGAGCTGGAGGAGCCGACGCGCCCCGGCCGGCGGCTTTCACAACCGATCGGCCCTATGCCTACTTGTGCATGGCCTTCGTCGCCGTTCTTCTTTACACGGACTGGCGAATGGTCCGCTCGAAGGTGGGTCGGGCTTTCTTTGCAATCCGAGACAACGAGCTTGCCGCCGCGTCCTTCGGCATAAACGTCACGGCGTACAAGCTGCTGGGGTTCGTCTATTCCGGCATGGTTGCCGGTATCGCCGGGGGGCTCTTCGCGCATCTCAACGAGCTCGTCGTGGCGTCTGATTTCGACTTCTTCCTGGCGCTCACGTTCGTGTTGATGGTCGTCGTCGGCGGCCTGGGTTCCCGGACCGGCGTCGTCATCGGATCCGCGTTCTTCGCGTTGCTGCCTCTGCTCTTGGAGCAGCTCTTTCTGGCGGTGGGGTTCTTAAACGACATCCCGTTCATACGCCGCCTCAAAGACCACGAAGAGTTTGTGGGAGCCGTCTTGCTTCTGCTCACCTTGACGGCGTTCCCCGGAGGTATCGCCCAGCAGATCGAACCTGTGCTCCGCTGGCTGGGCGGCGGCAGGCTGCGCGGCCACGGGCACGGCCATTCGAAAGCAACTGGGGGCGTCAATGTCCGTCCTTGAGGTGCGCGCCCTCGGCATCCGTTTCGGCGGGCTCCAAGCGCTTGCCGAAGTCGACCTCAACGTCCGCGAATGGGAGATCGTCGGCCTGATCGGTCCGAACGGCGCTGGGAAAACGACGTTTTTCAACTGCGTCATGGGCGTGTACAAACCGACGGCCGGCCGCGTCCGGTACAAGGGCGAAGAGATCACCGGGATGCCGACGCACCGCCGCTCCCTGCTCGGCATCGGCCGCACTTTTCAGAACGTGGGCCTGGTGAAGGGCCTTCCCGTGTTGGAAAACCTCCTCATCGCCCAGCACGCGAAAGCCGATTACGGCGTCGTCTCCGGTGTTCTCGGTATGCCGATCGTCCTCGACGGAGAGCGGACGCTGAAGCGGAACGCCGTCGAGATCCTCGAGTTCATGGGGCTTGCCGATCACCGCAACGATCGTGTCTCCAGTCTCCCTTATGGACTTCAGAAGCTCACCGAGATCGCCGCCGTCCTTGCCGGCGACCCCGACTTCCTCCTACTCGACGAACCCACATCCGGCATGAGCCCGGAGGAGGCCTACGAGTTCGGCGATCTCATCCTCCGGCTCAGAACCGAGCTCAACCTCACCGTGCTGATGATCGAGCACCATGTGCCACTCGTCGTCCGGGCGTGCGACTACGTGTACGTCCTGAACTTCGGCCGGCTGCTCGCCGAGGGGAAACCTGAGGAGATCCGCAGGCACCCGGAAGTCGTCGCCGCGTATCTAGGCGAGGAGCACGCGAACTAATGGCCCTGCTCGAGCTGACCGACGTACGCACCGGCTACGGCGCGCTCCCGGTGCTGCACGGTATCTCCTTGGAGGTCCACGAGGGCGAGCTTGCCGTCATGCTCGGCTTGAACGGCGCCGGCAAGTCGACGACGATGATGACGATCGCAGGGTTGTTGCGCACCTGGTCGGGTTCGCTGGTTTTCGACGGCACGCCGGTGACGCGGCTCGATACGGCGACGCGAGTGAAGCGGGGCATCGTTCTCGTTCCGGAGGGACGGCGCGTGTTCCCGGCACTCTCGGTGGAAGTAAACTTACGACTCGGTGCCTGGGTTCGCCGGAAAGACCGCAAGGCGATGCGCCGGCGCATGGACCGCGTCTTCGAGTACTTCCCGCGACTCGCGGAGCGCCGGCAGCAGACGGCCGGCACGATGTCGGGTGGCGAGCAGCAGATGCTCGCCGTCGGGCGCGGCTTGATGTCGGATCCTCGGGTGCTGCTGATCGACGAAGCCTCACTCGGCCTAGCGCCGAAAACTGCACAGGAGCTGTTTCGCACCGTGAAGGAGATCTCTCGCACCGGGGTAACGGTCCTTATGGTGGAGCAGAATGCCGGGGCTCTCGACGTAGCCGACCGCGCGTTCATCATGCAGAAGGGAACGCTCATCTTCTCCGGCGCCGGCGAGGAGGAGTTGCGCGCAACCGATCTTCGCGCTGCGTATCTGGGGTGAGTCCTAGCCGGGCACCGTCGCCGGTCTGCACACGCGACAGGCCGTGAGGCCGCGCTCGCCGGCTTCATCGATGGTCAGGAAGATCAGCTCCTGCTTGCCGGCCACCAGCCGGCACTCCGGCGTGTGGTAGCTGGAAGCCCCAGCGATCACGAGCCCGGGTTCCGGCTGGAGGGTGCTCGTGCCGTTTGGCGAAGGTTGCATCTCTTCGAGCAGCTTTGCGATCCTCTCGAGCCGCTGGTCCAGGTGAAGACGGTCACGACGGGCCACTTCGAAGATCATCAACGCGGTCCCGACGATGATCAGCCCCATCCCGGCGGCTCCACCCGACAGCAGGTATGGGATCTGGCCCTGGGCGAAATCGATGCTGGCCGCGCCGTCCCAAGCCTTCCAGATGACGATGAAGCCTGCGGCGATGAAGGTCAGGGCCGCCCCGACCTGCCAACCGGGACGCTTCGGGAGGAGGCGCTTGAAAAAGGTCGGCCTCATCGGGGCGATGCTACCCGGCCGGCGATCCGACCCGCCACTATGCCAGCTTGAGCACGTAGCAGAAGACGGTGATCCCAGGGGCCGGCTCGTAGTCGTGCTCCGCCAGCGGAATGAAGCCCATGCGCTCGTACATCTGGCGCGCCAGCGTCATGAGCACGGTTGTTCCGAGGGCAAGCACGCTCGCATTGTCCGTGCGCGCCCGCTCGATACATGCCTCGGTCAGCAACCGCCCCACGCCCCGTCCGCGCGATCGGTGCGGGACGGCGAGCAGCCGGAAGCTCGCCCACTCCCAGGGCCATGACTCCGCGTAGCCCGTCTCGACTCCCGGCGGGTAGTACGTGACCGCGCCTTGTGGCACGCCACCGTCTTCGGCAACGAGGAGGTCGGCGACGGCCGTCCGGGACTCGAGATCTGCGATCTCGCTCCGATAACGGTCCCAGACCCCAGTTCCGACGCTCTCGACGGCCGCGGCATAGTCGGAATACGCCTCCACCATCAGGCTGCGCGCCGCTTCGTACTCGTCCGGGCGGGCCGTGCGTACGTTCACACCGGCGGAGGTTACCCGACGGCCGCGGCCTCGCGGGCTCCGAGCTGGCCACAGGCGGCGTCGATGTCGACTCCGCGGTTGCGCCGGATCGTCGCGTTGACGCCCGCCTTGCGCAGGGTGTCGCGGAACGCGGAGATGCGGCCGCGGTCGGCCGCAGCGGCAGGGTAGCCCGGCGTGGGATTCAGCGGGATCAGGTTTACGTGGAAGTCCTCGCCCACCAGCAGCGCGGCCAGCGCGGTCGCCTGCCCCGGGGAATCGTTGACGTTGCGGATCATCGCGTACTCGATCGACACGCGCCGCCCGTGGGCCTTGCGGAAGCGCCGGCACGCCGCCAGGAGATCACGGATTGGGTAGCGGTGGTTCAGCGGCACCAATTGCGATCGCAGCTCGTCGTCGGGAGCGTGCAGAGACAGCGCGAGCGTGACGGGCAGCGACTCAGCGGCAAGCCGGTCGATTCCCGGAGCGATTCCCACAGTCGAAATCGTGATCGACCGAGCCGACAAGCCGAACCCGTCCGGATCGTGCATGGCTTCGACTGCTCCCCACACGCGCTCGTAGTTGGCAAGCGGTTCGCCCATTCCCATGAAGACGACGTTAGATAGTCGCCGGGGCCATCCGTCGGCAAGCTCGGTTGAGTCCCGAAGCGCGCGCGCCGCCCATGCAACTTGCGCGACGATCTCTCCTGGTTCGAGGTTGCGCATGAGCCCCATCTGTCCTGTTGCACAGAAAGGACAGCCCATCCCGCAGCCCGCTTGAGAAGAGATGCACGCCGTCGCACGGTCGGGGTAAGCCATCAGAACGGTTTCCGCCAGCGCTCCACCCGGCAGGCGGAACAGAGCCTTTCGGGTGGCTCCTCGGTCACCGGTCTGCACGACCGCCGGCGAATAGAACGCCTCGGCGAAACGCTCGGCCAGAGCCTGCCTCAGCTCTTGCGGGAGGTTGGTCATCTCTTCCCACGATGACGCACGACCGAGCGTGATCCACCGGTGAACCTGATCGCCTCGATAGGCCGGCAGTCCGAGGCCGGCGACGAACGAGCGCCAGGCCTTGCGGTCCATCTCGTAGGGGTGCACGAGGTTATAGTAGCGGCGTCCCCCACCCTGGAGGCCCCGGCCCTGGACGAGCGCACCTGCTTTATCCATCCCGACCGAGAGACGGGACTGTCCTGCTCGAACTGCAGCCGCCTCATCTGTGTGAGTTGCATGACTCCGGCTCCGGTAGGACAGCACTGTCCCATCTGTTCGGGACGAATGCGCGACGACTCCGCCGCATCCCGGGCGGCCTACCGGGCACGTACCGGTGTCGTCGAGCGTACCGCGCGGACACCGCTCGGACGGATCCTTAGCAAGGCTTCGGTCACGAAGTCGATAATCGCGGTGAGCGTCCTGGTGCTCATCGGGCTTTTCATCACCGGCGATCCCACGGGCGGCGCGGAGCTGTTGCGTTTCGGGGCGCTACCGCCGGTCGTTCCGCGGGACGAGTGGTGGCGGCTGTTCACAGCGATGTTCGTGCACATTGGCGGGCTCCACCTGCTGTTCAATGCATGGGGCCTGATCATTTTCGGAGCCGCGCTTGAGGAGCGTTACGGGCGAGGACGCTTTCTCGCGCTCTATTTGGCTGCCGGACTGCTCGGTAACGCGTTCTCGCTTGCGTTCACCGAAGGCGGGATCCGTGCGGGAGCCTCGGGCGGTGTGTTCGGGGTGCTCGGCGCCTGGCTCGCCTTCTTCTTGCGCCACCGTTCGGTTCCCTCACTCCGCGGCCAGCTCCGCTCGGTGCTGTTCCTCGTGGCCATCAACTTGTTCTTCGGTACCGCCGTGCGCGGCGTGGATAACTTCGCGCACCTCGGGGGTTTGATGGGTGGTTTCGTGGCCGGCGCCGCTTTGGAGTGGTCGGCGCGCTCGGCTCGCGGAGTAAGGCGCCTCGCATGGCTCGGCGGGCTTGCCACCACGGTCGTGGCGGCCGTGGTGCTTGCCGTCCCGCACATGGTGTGAGAAGGCGGCTACCGGCCGCTTGCGGGGCCGTCCCTGCTCGTCCATGCTCAGTCTGTGACCGGTCGTCGCGGCGCGTCGCTCCTGCTCACCGGCTGTCTCGTGCTCATGTCCTGCGGCAACCGGCTGCCGCCGCAGCGTGTGGTTTTGGGCTCGGACGGCCCGGCGAGCGGCACCCATCAATCGGGGGAGGATGCGATCATCACCACGCGCGTCGTCCCCGGGCGTGAGGGAACGGCCGGCACGACGCGCGCGATTCCCGGGAAGACGTTCGGAGATCCCTCTTGCCGCGGAGTCGCAACCGGCGCGCCGGGGGTGACGGCAACCAGCGTCAAGGTGGGCACGATCGTCGCGCGCTCGGGCCCCCTTCCGGGGCAGTTCTTCCAGATGACCCAGGCAGTCGCCGCGTATTTCGGAATGGTGAACGATGCCGGCGGCGTGTGCGGGAGGCGGCTCGAGCTCGTGGTGCAGGACGACGGCTTGAATGCCGACAAGCACCTGCAGGCCGCGAAGTCCCTCGTCGAGGATGCGAAAGTGTTTGCGATCGTCGGGATGCTCACGGCCGCCGACAAGGCCAGCGCGGGGTATCTATGCGATCGTGGGGTCCCCGATGTCGGCGGCTTCGCCCTCTCCTACAACCGCAGCCGGGGCACCGGCTGTCCGCCGGGAAAGCCACCGGTCTACTGGTCCCCGCTCGGCAGCTTGCATCCATCCCTAATCGGCGACGGCCAGTATTACGAGTTGATCAAGCGCCACCATCTGGAGCGCGGCGCGGTGCTCTATCACTCCAACCTGGACATCTCGAAGGATCAAGGGCTCGCGCAGCAGTCCGCGCTCAACCACGCGTATTGCAGGCTTCAGCCTTCGAAGGATAAGTCCACCTGCGACGTGGTCGCTTCCAGTCAGGACCAGACTTTCGCGCCGGACTCACAAACCTACGACGTCAATCCAGTGCAGCCGGAGAGCGCGTTCGATCCGGTCGTCCAGCAGATGATTCGCAACGGGGTCGACTCTGTGTTCACCAGCATGGAGATCAACTCGAACATCAAGCTACTTCGGGCAATCAATCGCAACCGGTCGCTCTGGCGCCGGGAGATCGGGCGTGATCCGATCGTGTACTTCCAGCTTTCGGCCTACGATCCCAAGCTGCTTCGCGAGGCGGAGCGCCTTGCACTCGGCGCGTACGTCTTGATTCCCCACGTTCCGTTTACCGAGTCCGGACATCCAGAAATGGCTCGCTACCTCGCTGCGCTCCGCCGTTACGCCCCCAGTGCGGAACCATCGAGCTTCGGAGCCCAGGGGTGGGCCGGCGCGCGGTTGTTCGTCGATGCGCTCGTCGCAGCCGGGGCCGCCCTCACCAGAGACACCTTGCGTCGGGCCCTGGATCTGTTCTCGGCCTACACGGCCGGGGGACTGGTCGGCCCTCTCACGCCGCGCGAGCGGGTGATCTTCAACTGCTGGGTGCTTCTGAGAGTGGAGGAGCGATCGGGTGCGCTCGACTTCTACCGGACGTTCCCATCGAGCGGGTTCTTCTGCAACAACCTAGAGCCCTGGCGCTGACGCGAAGTCTCTAACCTTCGCCGCCGATCTCCGCATCGGGGCGCATCAGCTCGAGCAGGCTCAGCTCCGTCCCGCACGGCGAGCAGATCCGGCGACTGCTCACGCGTTCGCGCGTCCATGTGCCGGGCTGCAAGGCAAGAATCACCCTCTCTCCGCAGCGAGGACACGGCTCGAGGTCGCCGGACAAGGCTAGATCTCGTTCGGCCAGCATCTCCGCTACCTGGCGGCGCGTCGAATCGCGAGCGGCGGCCGCGAAGGTCTCCTGTTCCTCGAATGTGTGCGACACGAACTGCACCTGCTCCACGGCGGCTCCCTTGCTGGGTCGGTGGACGGATCGTAGGGTCACCGCAGGCCCGTGTCCAGAGCATTTTCGGGCGGTACGCTGTCTGGTCATGGCCGTGGAGGTGACCGAGCAGGACTTCGAGGCAATCGTCCTCGAAGGCTCCCGCCAAGCGCCCGTAGTCGTCGACTTCTGGGCCTCTTGGTGCGCGCCCTGCCGGTCGCTGGGACCGATGCTCGAGCGCATTTCCGAGGAGACCGGAGTCACGCTGGCGAAGGTCGACATCGACGCGAACCCGGGTCTTGCCGGCGCGTTCGGTGTCCGGAGTATCCCGATGGTCCTCGCTTTTAAGGACGGCCGGTCGGTCAACGAGTTCGTGGGGGCGATCCCGGAGCAAGCGGTGCGCGACTTCTTCGCCACGCTCCAGCCCAGTCAGGCCGACCGGCTTGCTGCCCAAGCGGAGGAGAACGAGGACACCGGCGAACGCGAGGCCCTTCTTCGAGCGGCGCTCGCTGCGGATCCCGGTCACGAGGCGGCGGGGACCGCTCTGGCCGGCATCCTCGCCGAATCCGGGGCGGTGGACGAGGCTCGTCGCGTCCTGGGTCGCCTGGTTCCCACCCAAGAGGTGGAGCGCGCTCTGGCCTCACTCGAGCTAGCGGTGGCGCGCTCCGGTGATATTACGGTGTTGCGTGCCGAAGCGGCGGCGCGACCGGATGACGCCGGTGCCTTGGAAGCGCTCGGCCGCGCGCTCGGCGCCCGGGGTGAGCACCAGGAGGCGATGGAGACGCTTCTAATGGCGGTAGGCATGGGATCGCAAGGCGCTCGCCGGGCGATGATCGACCTTTTCCTCGTGCTCGGCGAGGACCACGAGCTGACCCGCGTCTACCGGCCGCGTCTTGCCGCGGCGCTTTTCTGAATCACGGCTCCCGGCGACCCTCAGTCCGAAGCCAGTGCTCGAAGTCCTGCACACGCGCCGTGAGCACCTGTTCTTGTATGAGGTCGACAAGGGGGCGCATCTCGGTCGAGGTCACGTTCCTCTCCCACACAACCACACCCTGAGCGTCGACGATGGCGACGCGGGTGCCCGCCTTCTTGCTGCGCAATCCACGGAATAGCGATCCGCGGAACACCTGAATTCGGTAGCGATCGCTTGCCGTCTGCTCCATGAGGCATGGTAGCGCTTCGGCTCGGGGCCGGTGCGACCTGCGATCCTTACCTGCCGCAGCGTCGCGTAGACTCGCCATGTCCGCATGGCCGCACTTGAAGAGTTTTGGCCGCTGCTCGTCATCGGATTGGTGATCGGCAGCATCTATGCGATTGCCGCCGCCGGGCTGGTACTGACCTATCGGACGAGCGGCGTCTTCAATTTCGCTCATGGCGCCGTGGGGATGTTCGCCGCCTTTACGTTCTCGTGGCTTGTTCAGCGAGTCGGACTGCCCGTTGGCCCCGCGATCCTCGTCACGGTGCTGTTCGTCGCGCCGGCGATCGGGGTCTTGCTCGATCGCATCGTGTTCAGGCGGCTCAGGGATGCACCGATCGTCGTCACGATCGTCGTCACGATCGGGCTTCTTGTGGCCCTTCAAGGACTCGCGTCGGCGATCTTCGGACGTGCAGGATTGAGTCCGCAGCAGATCTTCCCGTCGCGGGTATTCGTGTTCGGCCGCCTTGCCGTCGGAGCCGATCAGATCGGCGTCGTCGGCGTGGCGGGGATCGTGAGCGGGGCGCTCTGGGTGCTGCTCCGCAGAACCCGCGCGGGGGTAACCATGCGTGCCGTCGTCGACAGGCCGGGCCTGGCCGACTTGATGGGGATCTCCTCGAACCTGGTCGCGTCGGCATCGTGGGCTCTCGGCAGCATGCTTGCGGCCCTCGCCGGGATCCTTATTACGCCGCAGGTGTCTCTGGAGGTGTTCACGCTCACTCTGCTGGTGATCAACGCCTACGCGGCCGCAATGGTCGGGCGTCTGGAGAGCTTGCCGCTGACCTTCGCCGGGGCGGTAGGACTCGGTCTGGCCGAAACCGTCGCCGTTCGGTATCTGCCGACCAACGTGTCGAACTCGGTGCGGCCGAGCCTGTCGTTTGTGCTGCTTTTCGCATTGTTGCTCGTGCCGCGCCGCAAGAAATCTCTGCGAGAGCCCCGTGAAGTCGCGCCGGCGGCGCGCCCGCCGACCACAGGAGCACGGCGTCCATTGGTCGTGCGGCTCGCCATCTTGGCGATCATGACGGTGGTCGCGGTTTCGCTGCTGGGCAGACTCGGTGCCGGCGCGCTGTTCACTTTCGACTTGGCGATCGCTCACGCAATCATCTTTCTTTCTCTCGTGGTTCTCGTCGGCTACGGAGGTCAGATCTCGCTGGCTCAAGCGTCTCTGGCCGGAGTCGGGGGTGTCGTGACCGCACATCTGGTTGGGGGGGCCGGTGTCTCGTGGCTGCTGGCGGTTCCCCTCGCCGGGCTCGCGGCGGTCCCCATCGGAGTCCTGCTCGCGTACCCGGCCGTCCGGCTGCACGGCCTCTTTCTCGGTCTTGCGACCATGGCCTTCGGCCTGCTCATGGATCACGCCTTCTTCGCGCGAGCCTCGGTTGCCGGCGGGACGTCGGGGATTCGCGTGGCCCGGCCGGCCGGTTTCGGTTCGGATCGCGCTATGGCAATCGTGCTCATGCTGTTGTTCGGGATCCTGGCACTCGCGGTGCACAACCTTCGTGGAAGCCGCACCGGGCGGATCCTGGCGGCGATGCGTGACAGCGAGAGGGGTGCTCGATCGATCGGAATCTCGATGGCGCGGTACAAGATGGCCGTGTTTGCGCTATCGGCCTTCGTGGCAGGAGTCGGCGGGGCCGCCTACGTGGCCGTGTTCGAGCGGGTGTCCTCGGATCAGTTCACGATGTTCTATTCGCTGGTCTGGCTGGCCGTCGCCGTGATCGGAGGGATCTCTTCTTGGTCCGGCGCACTCGTCGGGGGGCTCGTCTATCAGTTCGTTCCCTATCTCGTCGGCCAGGTCCACGGGGAAGGCATCGGCGTCGCCTTGAACGACCTCGTTCCGGTTGCATTCGGCCTCGGCGCGATCGGACTGGCGCGCAACCCGCACGGCATCTCGACCCTGCCCGGCCGGGTGCTCCAGGCGGTCGCAGCGCGAGCGCGTGAGGCCGTCGGGCGTCTCGAAGCGGAATCGATTGAGGAGGGGAGCGTTGCCGCCGAGTGAGCCGGTCCTGGAGGGCCGCGAGATCTCGGTTGTCTTCGGCGGTGTTGCCGCGGTGGCGAATGCCTCGATCCACGCGCGACCCGGCATGATCCACGGACTCATCGGGCCGAACGGCGCCGGAAAGACGACGCTGTTCGATGCGCTCGGCGGGATGGTGACGCCGGCTTCCGGCCGGGTTGTGCTCGACGGGGCAGACGTGACCAACTGGGCACCGGAAAGGCGCGCAGCGGCCGGAATCGGCCGTACGTTCCAGCGCCTCGAGCTCTTCACCCAGTTGACCGCGCTCGAGAACTGCATGGTCGGCGGGGAAGCGCGGTCTACGGCACTCAGTGTTTTCGACGATGTCCTGGGGCTTCCCCGGGCACGTCGCGCTCGGACCTCGGCCGAACGCCGGGCACGCGAGATACTCGAGCATGTTGGTCTCGGATGGGCTGCGGATCGCCGCGCCGGAGAGTTACCGCCGGCGGCCGGACGCGTGCTCGAGTTCGCTCGGGCGCTGTGTACCGAGCCGCGTGTCCTGCTCCTGGACGAGCCGTCCTCCGGGCTTTCGCCCTCGGAGAGAGCCGGTATGGGGGACCTGATCGTCACATCAGCAAGGGAACGTGGGATGGCGGTCGTGCTGGTCGAGCACGACGTCGAGCTAGTTGCGCGCGTGTGCGACCGCGTCTGGGTTATGGATGCGGGCGAATGCATCGCGGAAGGAACACCTCTGGAGATCCGCGCGGATCCCAGGGTGCGTGCCGCCTATCTCGGGCAGACGCCATGACGATCCTGCTCGAGGTGCGCGGGCTGTCGGTCGCCTACGGCGACCTGTCGGCGGTCGAGGACGTGGACCTCGTCGTGCCGGAGGGGTCGGTCGTGGCTCTGCTCGGTCCCAACGGGGCCGGCAAGACCACGACCCTGCGCGCTATCTCCGGAACGACACAGACTCAACGGGGAGAGATCCTTCTTGAGGGACGGCGGATAGACGGCCTTGCGGCTCACCGGATAGCCCGGCTGGGGGTGTGCCACATTCCCGAGGGCCGCGGGATATTTCCGGGCCTCACCGTCGAAGAGAACCTTCTCATGCAGGGCGCGACGGATGAAGCGACGACGCGCGTGACGAAGGTGTTCCCTTTCCTGGCGAAGCGTGGCGGCCGGCGGGCCGGGACCCTGTCGGGGGGGCAACAGCAGATGCTCGCGCTGGCGCGGGCTCTCGTCACCGACGCGAAGCTGCTGATGTTCGACGAGCCGTCACTCGGTCTGGCGCCGGTGCTCGTGGAGGAGTTGTACCGTGTCATAGAGAGGCTTCGCGACGAAGGCCGGACCATTCTGCTCGTGGAACAGTACGTGTCTCGAGCAATCGCCCTGGCCGAGCTGGTAACGGTGCTGGCCCAGGGGCGCGTCGTCTTCACGGGTGAGCCGGGGGAGATCCCACACGCCGGCGATCTCCTGGGCTCGTATTTGGGGCCGGGTCCGTAAGCGACCGAGCGGCAAGGCCGTCAGGCGGTAACTGGTACGGTTTCAGATCGAGTCGTCATGGTCCCCGTTGGGATTCGCGCCGCGCTTTCCGCGACAGCCGTGCTCGTGGCGGCCGTCGCCGCGAGCGTGTTCTCTCCCCACGCTACGGCCGGCGCGGTTGACCGGCCGGGGACGTGGTCCTCGGTTGCCGAGGCTTCCGGCTTGCGAGTGTCCGTCGTGCGGCCGGCCGCCCTTCCGACGAACGACGAGGTCGGGGGCCTCTCGATTCCCTTCGCCCGCGCACAGACCGACTCCTCCCCGTCTGGCCGGGCGATTGGGTCCTGGCTCTGGCCCGGTGAAGGCCTGGCCGACGCGAAGTCTCTCCTGCTCGTCGGGCTCGACCCGAGCACCGCGGAAGCAGAGATCGAGGAACGCAAGCGGAGACACCCGGGCACTAATGGCTGCGAGCCCGAGCGGGTGCTGGCCACCCCGGAAGTCTCCCACCCGGCGACCGGAGAGACGCTCGTGGTGTCAAAGCCGATCGTCAACCCGCTCACCAACTCCACGATCCCTGATCCCACGGACAATCCCTGCGGGGAATATCAGGCTCGCGCGGCGCTTCAGAGGGTCGTCAAAGAACGCGTCCCCGACTACCCCTTCTGGGCGCGCTCGGTCTGGCCGGCAGTGCAGCCCGAGGATGCCGCCGAGCGCAGAACTCTGTGCGAGGCACTCGGGGCCTTTCCCGAGCAGTGGCAGCTACCGCCACAGGTGCGCGAGCCCTGCCCGCCCGGTCGGGAGGCGCGGGGGGGCGTGACCGAAGCGCGGTCGGATCACCGGGGGAGCTGGGCGTCGGCGCGGTTGGCGCGGTTCGAGGTGCCAGGATTCGTCCGGGCGGAAGAAGTCACCGCGCTGTCCTCGGTCGAGTGGCGCGGGCGCGTGCTCGCGGCTTCTAGCACGGCATCATTCGAGAACCTGGAGATCCTCGGTCCGGCGGGGAGTGAATTCGTCACGGCGGAGTTCCTGCGCAGCACCGTGATCGCGTTCTCTGATGGCCGGCCTGCGGAACTCGGGATCGAGGCTTCCGGCTTGACCGTCGTCTTGAGCGGGTCCCGGTACCGGGCTGCGATCGGGCGGGACGGTGTTCGCATCACGGATACATCCCTGCCGGAAGACTTGCGCGACCAGATCCTTGCCGCGCTCGACCGGGCTGCGATCAGGTTCGGCGAGGTGTCGGCCGGAGATCTCAGCCTGAGCGGTGCGGCCGGCGGGCCACAAGCGCGCGCCGGGACACCGGCATCTGTCACGGCCTTCAGCATCGAATTGGTTCTGGGCGGGCGCGACGCCCTGCAAGGAAGAACCACGGTGAGGCTCTCTTTCGGAACGGCGACGGCGGCGGCCTTGACCCGGTGGTCGCCGCCGGCCCGGATCGGGAGCGGGAACGGCGGCAGTTCGATCGACTCGCGCAAGGTCTTCGTTCCGGGTGTCCCGGGCTTGTCGCCGACAACAGTCGGCGAAGGGCCAGGCGAAGTCCGGGGGACTGCGAAGCCGTCGCTCGTGGGGCGGGGGAGCCTGATGGGGCTCTCGACGTCCGAGCCGATCCCCCCCGCACTCGTCGTGCTCGCGATTGTCGGGGCGGCAGTAGTGGCCGGGCTCATGGTTTTGGCCGGAATCCGGGAGACGCTGTACTGAGCAAGCGCCGGCCGGAGCCCGCTCACCCCAGGGCTTTTCTCGCGGCGTTCTGGCAACTCGTCGCCGGCGGGACCTGTATCGGCGGGGGCTTTGCCGCGATCCTGCTGGGTTGGTATGGGGCCGCGCATACCCGCGACGTCACCGACCAGATGCCGTATCTGATCTCCGGCGGCCTGCTCGGGACCGCGCTCGTCGTGCTCGGCAGCTCGTTCTACTTCTCCTTCTACGTCGCCCGGGGACAGGCCGCGGCGCGCCGCCAGGCTGCGGTGCTGGAGCGGCTGATCCAACGGCTCGAAGAGGAGCCGCAGACGTCGGCGAACGGCGCCGTGGTCACGGTTCCGGGAGGCTCCTCGTTCCACCGCCCGGCGTGCCGGGTCGTGGCCGGCAAAAGGATCTCGTCCACGAGCGACGAAGCCGCACGCGGACGCGGGCTCCGGCCGTGCAAGGTGTGCGAGCCGGCCCTGCTGTCATGACGTTCACCTCTGCCTGACTATGATTCGCCACCATGCCTGCGCCGGACCTCGATGACGCGCTGGCTCGCGCGCGCGGCGGCGATCGGGCGGCATTCGGAGTGCTCTATCGCGCCCTGGCCGGGCCGCTTCATGGCTACGTCCTGGCGAATGTGCGGCGAAGGGAGGACGCCGAAGACGTCGTCGCGCAGACCTTTCTCGAAGCGCTGCGCGATCTCGCGAAGTTCACGGGAGACCCTTCGGGGTTCCGCTCGTGGCTGTTTCGGATCGCGACCCACCGCACGATCGACCTCGCCCGCCGCAGAGTTCGCCGGGCCGAGGGGTCTCTGGAACAGGCCGAAGCCATCCCCGACCCGCAGGTCCCGGAGAATGAGGCTCTTGCCCGCGAGGAGAGCGGGCGGTTGTGGGCCGCGGTGGGCCAATTACCCGAGGAGCAGCGGCGGGTCATCACGCTCCGGCTTGCCGGCGGGCTCACCTCCACGGAGATCGCCGAAGTCGTCGGGAAGCAGCGTGGGGCGGTAAAGGCCTTGCAGCACCGGGCGCTCACCAACCTGGCCAAGGCCTTGGGCGTACCCCGAGAGCCCGGCGCGGCGCTGTCTGAGTAGAGCAGGGGAGAGTCTCATGGAGGAACGCGACCGACTCGATATCGACCTCGACCGGATCCTCGACGGGCGTCCGGTGTCTCTTTCTTCCGCCCATGCCCCTCTGCTTGCAGCAGCGCTCAGGGTCAGGGAGGTGCTTGCTGCTCCCCTCGACCCCGCGGTGGCGCACCGGCATCTCGAGCTGTTGGCGACCGCCCCGGTTAGGACGCCTGCCGGCCGCGGCCGGCGCGCCGTGATCATCGCGCTGGCGGCAGCGCTTTCGTTTTCGATTTTCTCGGGCACCGCATTCGCCGTCTCGAGTGCGGCCGCACCGGGAGAGCCGCTGTTCGGGGTCAAACGAGCCTTTGAGCGTGCCGCTCTGGCGATGAGGCGCTCACCCGCGTCGCGGGCAGAGTTCAAGCTCGGGATCGTCCAGCAAAGGCTGGGTGATCTCCGGCGCTCGCCCGGTGACGCCACGGCCGTCCACGCCTACGAGCAAGCCTTGGCGGAGGCTGAGAGCTTCCTCGCAGGCGGCGGCCTGGGTCTCGACGATTCCGCGCTGTACGCGCACATCCAGTCGCAGTTGCAGCGTCACCTGGGCGTGCTGGAAGAGTTGCTGTCCCGGGCGCCACCGCAGGCCCAGGAGGGGCTCCAGCATGCGGTGGACCGGGCCTCCGAGGCCGAGGAGAACGTCCGCAAGGGGCGGGAGGACCGTTCGACGCCGGGCCGTGGCGGCGGTCGCCGTGGACCAAGCAGGCCCGCTCCCCCCGGCCGGCCCTGATCCGCACCGCACCGCAGGCGCGTTATCTCGCACGGATAGAATAGGCAGGTCAGCAGGGGTCGCTGATCGACGGGGAGAGCCCACTCGGCGTGTTAGACTGACTCGTGACTCGGCGTCGGCGCTTCAGGAAACTCTGGCGAAGGTTTTTCTTTCACCCGGCCCGGCGCTTCCTCGCGCCTATCGGAAACTGGTTGCTGCCGCCACACAAGCCGCAACCCCCCACTAATGAAGGGCTAGGCCAAGGCTACGCTGGGGCCATGGATGACTGAAGCTCGCGGCGTGTGGGGTCGTCGCTGTTGCGGCTTCAACCATCGTGTGGCTTCGCCATCCGCCCAGTGCAGGGATGAAGAGCCGAGAGGCCGCGCGGCGCCTGCCTAGCTCGCGCTTCCAGCCGACGCTTGCTCACGCTCGCGCGGCTGAAACGTCAAACCGTTATACGGAGGCTAGCTGATGGGCGTTCGACGTCTCGAACAGATCCCGGGCTTCAACATCGATCGCGTCGCCGCGGCGGCGGGGGACGACCCCGATGTCCTTCGCCTGGAGAACCTCGACACCGATATTCCACCGCCCGCAGAGGCAGTGGAAGCCACCCGGGCGGTGATCGGCGAGGACGACGCGAATAGCTGGCTGCCCTTCACCGGGCGCGACGACTTGAAAGAGGCCGTGGCGGCCTATATCGAACGTCGTGGTGGACCCCATTACGACGGACGCCGCGAGATCGTCATCACCAGCGGGGAGGGTGACGCGATGCTGGATGCTCTCTTTTGCCTGACCGATCCTGGGGACGAAGTGATCCTCACCGACCCCACCTATGCGGGCATGCTCAACCGGGTGCGCCTCGTCGGGGCGGTACCTCGCCTCGTCCCGCTCCACGTCAGTGAGACAGAGTGGCGACTCGACCTTGATGCTCTATCGGCCGCCGTCAGCGGGCGTACGCGGGTCGTCTTCCTCAACAACGCGTCGTTCCCATCGGGCTGGGTGGCGAGCGACGAGGAGTGGGACGCCGTTGCATCGATCTGCCGTCAGCGGGACCTGTGGCTTCTGTACTGGGGCGGATTCGAAGGTGTCCTCTTCGACGGCCGGCCGATCCGGCATCCTGCGGCGCTTCCCGGCATGCGCGACCGAACGGTCACCATCGGCGCTCCATCGATGGAGCAGCGCATGATTGCCTGGCGTGTCGGCTGGGTCGTTGCACCGGGTGGTCTCGTGAACGACGTCTCGCGTGTCCAGATCTACAACGGCCTCGTGCCGAGCGGCTTCGCGCAGATCGGAACGCGGGTCGCCCTCGGCCTGCCCGACGACCACCTGGCCGCCGCGAACGAAGAGTGTCAGCGGCGGCGCGACGAAACACTTCGCCAGCTCGACGGCCTTCCTGCGGTGCGTCCGGCAGGTGCCTGGTCGCTCCTCCTCGATGTCGCCGCCCTCGGCTTCGACTGCGTGGACGTCTCGGATCGCCTGCTCGAGCAAAAGGTCGCGGCTACCCCGATGCGTGGCTGGGGTGGCGAGGTCGCCGATCGTTACGTGCGCTTTGTGTTCAGCAACGAACCCGTCGAGAGGCTAGCGCTGCTCGGCGAGCGCATCCGCCGGGTCCTCGCGTGAGGTCTAACCAGCGGTCGCACCGGACCGGACAGCGGACATCTCATCATGCGAACCGCGGCGGCGGGTCGCCTTTGCCGGGACCCGTATAACTGGCGACTGGAACCGTCGCTCGGCTTCGCCTCGCGCGGCTCAGCGCCCATACCGTTCTGCGGACTCTGTCGCTGTCCGCCGGTAAACTGGCCCCATCAAGAAGCTCGATAGGCTCGAGCAGGAAGGCGAATCCCTTTCGCCGGACGAGGCTGCTGAGTTTCGCGCCTGGTTTCTTGAGCATGACTGGAAGAAGCGGGACCGCCAACTCGAGCACGATGTCAAGGCCGGCAAGCTCGATGCCCTCACAGGTGAGGCGCTGCAGGACTACAACGCCGGGCGAACCTCCGAGCTTTGAAGCATCACGCTTCGACGGCCTTCTGGGCTCTCTATCGCGCTCTTCCGGACGAAGTTCGCAAGGCTGCCGATCAAGCCCTTGCCCGCCTCAAGCAGGATCCCTAGCATCCATCGCTTCACTTCAAGAAGGTCGGTCGGTTTAGATCGGCGCGCGTCGGCTTGCACTATCGAGCTCTCGCGGCTGAGGCGCCCGACGGGCTCGTCTGGTTCTGGGTCGGGGCGCATGCCGACTACGATAGATTGGTGACATGA
>JBKKBZ010000050.1:0-9824 GCA_046713235.1 Actinomycetota bacterium
GCGTAAGCCGGCTGGGGGATGAACATCACATGCCTTGCTCCACCCACCGGCGCAGGCCCGGCCTGGGTCGCGGCGGCGCGAACGAACGAGACGGCGACCACTAGGTCCTGGTGGATCTCCGAGGCGAGGTCCCTGCGCGGAAGAGGCTACCGACCGGGGAGTCCGGGTGTCCACGGAGCCAAACGGCGAGGGCCCGCCGAAAGGGCGGGCTCTCGCACTCGATATCGCGGCTTAGATGTCGTAGTACAGCATGTACTCCCACGGATGCGGACGGAGGCGAACTTGATCGAGTTCCCGCGTGCGCTTGTAGTCGATCCAGGTTTCGATTACGTCCTGGGTGAAGACCCCACCTTCGAGCAGATACTCGTGGTCTCCCTCGAGGGCGTCGAGGACCTCC
Organism: Actinomycetota bacterium; assembly: GCA_046713235.1. Classification (GTDB taxonomy): domain Bacteria; phylum Actinomycetota; class AC-67; order AC-67; family AC-67; genus JBKKBZ01. The sequence continues at coordinate 398 of JBKKBZ010000050.1, forward strand.
TCCAGAGACCCCGGCACCTGTTGCACGACAGCCTTCTCGTCTGGCTCCAGGTCGTAGAGATCCTTGTCGATCGGCTCGGGAGGTTCGATCTTGTTGCGCACGCCGTCGAGGCCGGCCTGCAAGCAAGCGGCGAACGACAGGTAGGGGTTGCACGAGGGGTCGGGAGTGCGGAACTCGATGCGCTTGGCAGACGGTGACTTCGAGTACACCGGAATCCGTACGCAGGCGGAACGGTTCCTTTGTGAGAACACCAGGTTGATCGGCGCCTCGTAGCCCGGAACCAAACGCCGGTACGAGTTGGTCGTAGGCGCCGCAAACGCGAGCAGCGACGGCGCGTGATGCAACAAGCCCCCGATGTAGTAGCGCGCCATGTCGGAGATCTGCGCGTAGCCGGTTTCGTCCCAGAACAGATTCTCGCCGTTGCGCCACAGGGATTGGTGCGTGTGCATGCCCGATCCGTTGTCTCCGAAGATCGGCTTGGGCATAAACGTCGCGGTCTTGCCGTGCCTCCACGCGACGTTCTTGACGACGTACTTGTAGTTCATGACCTTGTCGGCCGTCGAGAGCAACGTGCCGTACCGCATGTCGATCTCGGCCTGGCCTGCGGTGCCTACCTCGTGATGCTGGACCTCTATCTTGATCCCGATCTTCTGCATCTCCAGGACCATCTCGGTACGTAGGTCCTGGTATTGGTCCATCGGGGGAACGGGGAAGTAGCCCTCCTTGTAGCGAGGACGGTACCCGCGACTCCCGGGCTGGCCTGAGCCCCAGATGCCCTCCGTGGAGTCGATGAAGTAGTAGCCCTCATGCTGGTTCTGATCGAAGCGCGCTTCGTCGAAGATGTAGAACTCGCACTCCGGTCCCCAGTACGAGGTGTCGGCGATTCCCGAGCCCTTGAGGTAGTCCTCGGCCTTCTTGGCGATGTAACGGGGGTCGCGCGTATATGCCTCTCCGGTTACGGGATCTCGGACGAAGCAGAAGAGGGCGAGCGTCGGCACGGTGAAGAACGGGTCGAGCAACGCGGTGGTCGGGTCGGGGATCAGGAGCATGTCGGACTCCTGAATCGCCTGGAACCCACGAATCGACGAGCCGTCGAAACCGAAACCATCCTCGAACGTATCTTCGGTCAGCTCCTCGATGGGGACCGAGAAGTGCTGCATGAGCCCCGGTAGGTCGCAGAAACGCAGATCCACCATCTGCGCCCCGACCTCCTTCGCCCTGCCGAGCACGTCTTTCGGCGTCTTGGGCATTTCTGGCACGATCGCATCCCCTCCTTGGCTGCGGATGTGGCTTCTCAGGCGAGCCTAGTCGCGTCGCTTGAGCGCTTCAAGGTCGCCAAAGTTTTCACACCCTGGGACACTAGCGAACCGCCGTTTCGAGGATGTGTCTGCCGCGTAAATTCCGTGTTACGCGCGCTCGCTCCTACGTGCCTATGCAGCCGGGGCACGGATCCGGACTGACGAAGACTGGCGGACCATCGGCCTGTTGCGCCTGCCTGAGGCTCACCGTACGCTCGGGTCAGACATGGATCCGTTCCTGCAGGACCCTCCCAAGCCGTCGAATCGGTTCCGGACCGATCGGTCCCTTCGGCGAGCGCTCGAGCGCCTTCTCCCAACAGACGTCTTCGCGGACGCGTCGCCGCTCTTCGATGCGATGGGGGAGCGGTGCGCGACCGAGATTCGCGACCTCGGCGAGCAAGCGGAGCGAAATCCTCCTCGCCACGTGCCGTACGACGCCTGGGGTCGCCGGGTCGACCGGCTCGAGGTGGATCCGGCTTGGACCCGGCTCGTCGAGATCGCGCTGGAGGCGGGACTCGTGGCCATTCCTTACGAGGACGAGTTCGGTGTGCACTCGCGCATCGTCCAGGGGGGACTGTCCAACCTCTTCGACCCGGTTTCTGCGACGGCGTTGTGCCCGATCAGCATGACCGACGCGGCCGCGCGGGTACTGCTCAGCCACGACCCGGAGTTGGCTCGAAAGTACGTGCCCAGACTGACCGCGAGGCACGACGCCTGGACCAGCGGGCAATGGATGACAGAGAAGGAGGGTGGCTCGGACGTGGGCCGAACCGGGACCGTCGCCCGGCCCGTGGGAGACGGAACCTGGACCTTGCACGGTACGAAGTGGTTCACTTCAGCCACGACCGCCGACATAGCGCTTGCGCTTGCGCGACCGGACGGCGCCGAGCCCGGCAGCCGAAACCTGTCGCTTTTCTTGGTCGAGCTGCGCCGTCCAAACGGTGCGTGGAACGGCATCACCGTCCGCCGGCTCAAGGACAAGTTCGGAACGAAGGGCGTGCCCACCGCGGAGCTGGATCTCGACGGGACCGTGGCAACGCCTGTGGGCGGCATCGGACGCGGCGTCGCGAAGATCTCGGGAATGCTGAACGTCACCCGGCTGGGCGCCGCCGGCGGCAGCGTTGCCGGGGTTGGCGAGCTTCTCGCGCTCAGTCGTGACTACTCGCGAAAGCGTGAGGCATTCGGACGGCTGCTCGCCGATCACGCGATGCATCGGGTGTGGCTCGCGCGGATAGCAGCAGAGTACGAAGCGATGCTCGCGCTGTCGTTTCGCGCAGCGCAACTTGTGGGAGAAGTGGAGCATGGCACCGGCGACGAGACCCTGACCCGGCTCGTGACTCCTTTGACGAAGCTCGCGTGCGCGAGGCAGGCCGTTTGGGCCTGCAGCGAGCTGATCGAATCCTTCGGCGGCGCCGGGTATCTCGAGGACACCGGCATACCTCGGATTCTGCGAAACACCCATGTGCACTGCATCTGGGAGGGCACGACCAGCGTGATGGCACACGACGTGCTGCGTGCCCTCGGCGTTTCGGGTGCCGCCGAGTCTTTCCTGGCCGACGTGGAGGCCAGGGCCCGCGCGGCCGGGCATCCTTCGCTAGAGGAGCCGGCGCGGCGAGTGCTCGAGGCGCTCGACGTCCTCAAGCCGATGATGGCGGAAGCGTCGGTCGAGAACGGCCGGCGACTCGGGTGGGGTATGGCTCGCACCTACCAGGCGGCCCTGCTTTGCGAGGCGGCCGGTTGGTCGATCGCCAAGGACGGCGACGAGCGCACCGCGACCGCTGCACGCCTCTTCAGCGCGGATCCCCTCGTCGGGCCGGACCCCGGACCCGACGACGACGCCGTCAAGAACCTCGCTTTCGGCTGAGCCGCCGGCCTTGCGTCGAAGCTAGCGTGCGTGCAGCCGGGCGGCGCGGTGTTGCCGTCCGGCTCGATAGGAGGAGCGCACCAGCGGTCCCGCCTCGACCCAGGCGAAGCCAAGTTCCTCCTGGCCGACGCGTTTCCACTCCGCGAACTCGTCTGGGTGCACATATCGCGCGACCGGCATCTGTAGCTTCGACGGTCTGAGGTACTGGCCGATCGTGAGCAGGTCGCAGCCGGTTTCGCGGAGGTCGCGCATCGTCTCCACGATTTCCTCCGGCCTCTCGCCCATGCCGGCGATGAGGTTCGACTTGGTGATGCACGTCTCCGGCAGCAAGTCGCGCGCGAGCCGAAGCACCTCGAGTGAGCCGCGGTAGGTGAATGCCGGCCTGATGCGGTCGAACAGACGGGGTACGGTCTCGATGTTGTGTGCGAACACCTCGGGCGCGGTGTTGCACACCGCACGGATGGCTATGGGGTCTCCGCGAAAGTCGGGAACCAGCAGCTCGACTTTGCACCCGGCAATCTGCGAGCGGATCTCGCGCACGCACTCGGCGAAGAGCCAAGCTCCGCCGTCGGCCAAGTCGTCGCGAGCTACCCCGGTGATCACGGCGTACCGGAGTCCCATGAGCGCAACCGACTCGGCGACTCGGCGTGGCTCGTCGGTGTCGTACCCCTCCGGCTTGGCCGTCGTCACGTCGCAGAACGCGCACCGGCGCGTGCACCGGTCGCCGCCGATGAGAAACGTGGCCTCACGCTCCTCCCAGCACTCGTAGATGTTCGGACACCGTGCCTCGGCACACACGGTGTGGACTCGCTCCTCCCGAACGATTCCGGCGAGGTCGGTGAAGTTCGGGCCGGTGCTGATGCGTACCTTCAGCCACGGCGGCTTGCGGCCCTCCGCGACTTGGTCCATCTCCAAGCGGTTTGCCGGCCCCTGGACGGTGGGGAGCAAGGGCAGAAACGTCCGTTCAGGCTTCGCCACGTCGCACCGCCCCGGCCAGATCGCTACGGAGGTCCCCGTCCCGAATCCCTGCGTGTATGGGATGTACCAGGGCGGCCGGGCGTTGCAATTCACGGGCCACGAGCCCGGCTGCGCGAACCGCGACATCCTTCACCGGCGGTGGGATCGCCCCGAGTTGCGCAAGCGAGGTGACCCCGCGATCCACGATCCCGCACGGGATGATGCCGTTGAACGCCGAGAGATCCGGGTCGACGTTGAACGCGAAACCGTGGGTGGTGATGCCGCGCGAGACGTGTACGCCGATGGCTCCGATCTTTTCCCGTCCCACCCAGACTCCGGTCAGACCGGGCTCGACGCCGGCCCGGAGCCCGTAGGAGGCGGCGAGGGCGATCATCGCTCGCTCGAGTTTCCGGACGTACCCGACGAGATCGCCGGCCGGCCCCAGATCCATGATGGGATAGCCCACGAGCTGTCCGGGTCCGTGATAGGTGACGCGGCCCCCGCGATCGGTGCGCTCGACCGTGATGCCCTGCCTTTGCAGCTCCCGAGCATCGAGGAGCACCTCCCCGTCGCCGGCTCGGCGGCCGAGCGTGTACACGGGATCGTGCTCGAGCAGCAGAAGGACTTCGGGACCGCCGGCAGCCACCCGCTCGACCAGAGCGCGCTGAACCGAGAAAGCGCTTGCATAGTCGCAGCGTCCCAGCCAGGTCGCGAGAAGTGGTCGCACGACCGTCAGGTTACTCCGGTTCGAGGCCGAACTCCGGTCCGTAGTCCGCAGCCTCGAGCAATTGCCGGATTCGATTGTTGAACGACGTCGCGCGATGACCGTCGATCCAACGGTGATCGTACGAGAGGCAGAGGTACATGAGATGCCTAACGGCGATCGCATCGGCCCCGTCCACGCTGATGACGGCGGGGCGCTTCGCGACCGCTCCCACTCCCAGCACCGCGGCCTGGGGCTGATTGATGATCGGGGTGAAAATGACCGACCCAAAGGACCCGCCGTTCGAGATCGTGAATGTCCCGCCGGTGACGTCGTCCGGTTTCAATCCTCCCTTGGTGCGTGCCCGGCCGGCGACGTCGTTGATCCCTCTGGCGAGCCCCACGAGGTTGAGGCCGTCGGCACGCTTGACGACGGGAACGATGAGACCCTCGTCGCGGCCGACGGCGATCCCGAGGTTGACCTGCCCGTGCACCGTGGCGCTCGTGCCGTCCTCGGCGATGTGGGCGTTGAGATCGGGGAAGGCACGGAGCGCCTCTACCGTCGCCTGCGCGACGAACGGCAGGAAGGTGAGCGAGAAACCCTCCGTCTCCTCGAACGATCTCTTGGCGCGATCGCGCAGCCGCGCCACCCGGGTCATGTCCACCTCGACGACATCGGTGACGTGCGCGGCCGTGCGTTGGCTCCGGGTCATGTGCTCCGCGATTAGCTTGCGGATGCGTGTGAACTCGACTGTGCCGGGAGTCGCCGGTCGAGGCTCCCCCTGTGCCGTCTCCTTTGCCGCTGCCGGGGTTGTCTGCGCGGGCGCCGCTTCTCCGGCACTGCGCTCGGCAAAGTCCACGACGTCGCGCTTCGTGATCCGGCCGCCCTCACCCGATCCTCGCACGAGCGAAAGATCGACCTTGCGCTCCCGTGCGAGCTTGCGCAGCAGGGGCGAAAGGGGAATCAACGAGTCGGGGGAGCGCTCGGACTCCGGTTCTGCCGGTGCATCGGGCTTTACCGGGGTGCTTTGGGGCTCGCGGTCCGGCTGCGGTTCGGCGGGAGGCGCGTCCGGCGAGGATTCGGGCGGCTGGTGTCGCTCCGGCTCCTCGGGGGGGACGGCGCGCCCCGCCGGCTTGGTGCCGTTGCCCGATTCCTCGATGACGGCGATTGCCGTCCCGACGCTCACGGTTTGGTCTGCAGCGACGATGATCTTCGTGAGGACTCCCGCCGCCGGTGAGGGCAGCTCGGCGTCGACCTTGTCGGTTGAGATCTCGACGAGCGGCTCGTCGGCCTCCACCCGCTCACCCTCACTCTTGAGCCAGCGGATGATCGTACCCTCGGTAACCCCTTCGCCCATCGCCGGCAGCTCAACCGATACGGACACGTTTTCCTCCTGTCGGTGGGCTATGCCGTGTGCAAGGCTTTCCCGGCCATCGCCAGCGTCGCCTCACCGAACGCCTCTGTGAGGGTCGGGTGCGGATGAATGAGGGCGGCAACCTCCTCGGGTAGCGCTTCCCAACCGACGGCGAGCATGGCTTCAGCAACGAGCTCCGTGACTCGGGGACCTACATAGTGGACGCCGAGAATCGGGCCGTCCTTGGCGGCGACGACCTTGCAGAACCCGGTGGTCTCCCCGAGGATCGCGGCTTTTCCAATACCCTGAAAGTTGACCACCTTCGTGACGACGTCGTGGCCCTGCTCACGCGCTTGAGACTCTGTGAGTCCCACCGCGGCGACTTCGGGTACGCAATACGTTGCGCGCGGGATCGCGTCGTAGTTGATCGGCACCGGATTCCTACCGGAGGCCTTCTCCGCGACCAGGATGCCCTCCGCAAATGCAACGTGCGCTAGCTGCGGATGGCCGCGACCCTCGAGCGCAACGACGTCTCCGACGGCGAACACCCCGGCGAGGTTCGTCTCGCAGGCTCCTCGCACCGGCACGTAGCCGCGATCGACGGCGAGTCCGGATTTCTCGAGGCCATCGGTGACGGGACCCCGTCCCACAGCGACCAGCAGCACGTCTGCTTTCAACGTCTCGGTCTTGCCGTTCGTGCTCACCTTTGCGGTCACGCCCGAACCGGTCGCCGCAGCTTCTTCGAGCTTCGCGCCGGTCAGCACCTTGATTCCGCGCTTCGAAAACGCCTTGGCCAGCGCCGATCCGAGTGCTTCGTCCTCGAGCGGAACCAGCGTCGGTAGCATCTCTACCACGGTGACGTCGGCGCCGAACGACCTCCAGATGCTGGCGAACTCGACACCGACGGATCCGCCCCCGAGCACGATGGCACTCTTGGGCACCCCCGCCTCGAGCGCTTCGTCCGAGGTAATGATCCGCTCGCCCGGCTCCAGGCCTGGGATCATCTTCGGGGCAGATCCCGTGGCGACTACGGTGTGGGGCGCTTCCAGGGTACGGTCGCCGGCCTGAACGCGGCCGGGTTTTTCCAGCACTCCCTCGCCGGCGACAACCTCGATTTTGCGCTGCTTGATGAGGCCTTCCAGTCCCGAGACGAGCTTGTTAACGACTTTCTTTTTGTGGTCCTGCACTCCGGGCCAATCGACGGAAACGGCTGAGGGGTCGACGGTGATCCCGAATCTCTTCGCCGAGCGGATCTCGTCGAGGACCTCGGCCGAATGGAGCAGCGCCTTGGTCGGGATGCACCCGCGATGCAGGCACGTCCCTCCGACCTTGTCGCGCTCGATGAGCGCAACTCGCATCCCGAGTTGTGCGGCATGGAGCGCCGCCGCATAGCCCCCCGTGCCGGCTCCGAGGACCACCATGTCGAACGCGTCCGCCACCGCCGTCACCTCGTTCTCTAGCCGGGACCTGGTGCCCCGGATGCGGTCATCCTACCCCCGGCGCCCGAAGCTTCTTCATCGCCGCACGAAACAGCCGGTTTCGAAGCTTCTCGATGCCTTGCAACTCGCTCATCATCTTCTCCTCGCCCAAGCCATATGGGGTGCACAGAGGTGACCCTCTGGGCGGCGTGCGTGCGTTCATCACCGCGCGGAGCGCCACGACCGCCGACTTCGGCCTGCTCGAGTCGGCCGTCATGCGCCCACAGCCAACGGTTTTCGGCCACGACGCGTACCCGACATCGACTCCAAGGCCGCTGCGCTCTGTGCAATACCTCCGACCCGATAGGAACCGCCTCGCTGAAAGTGAGGCTCAATCGGTATAGCCGGGTGGCGTGAATGGTCGCGGTGGATAGGTGCGTGTTGGAGCCAGGCCACCGAAGCCGCCTTCAGCGACCGGGAGGATCAGCTCGCTCGATCCGCCGATCGTGATCGTGGGGAACGTGGCCGTCCCGAAACGCTCCCACACCTCGCCGTGACTGAGCACCAACACTAAACGGTGTCCCGGTGCCAGCATGTACGTGGTGTCGGTCAGATCGATCCGTACCTCGGTCGGCTGATCGACCGGGAACGGGCTGGATCGGAAGGGATCGGCGTAGAAGCTGAGGTCCGCGGAACCTGTCGCGATCCATCGTGCATCGCTCACCACAGGACCGGTGCACGTGAACGCCGGTCCAAGGTCGTACAACTCCGCGGTGACCATGCCCGCGGCCATGTCGCTGGTGACGGAAAGGTCTACGAAGGGATTACCGGCTATCAAGGTCTTCGATGTGACGGGCGCGGAGTACGTGCGACTGACATTCAACGCGGCCGACTCTGGACACAGGCTCAACTTCAGACCATTGGAGTCGCCGGCGATCTTGAGGCCCGCCGCCGCCGAGTCCCTTTCGCCGCGTCCTTGATCCAGCGGCGGCGGTACGGCCTTGAACGACGTGCTCGCGGCTCCTGGGCTCACGGTCAACCCCGCGTCCGACAGGTACAGCACCTCTTTCTTGGATGGCGCGGGTGACCATCCGGATCCTTCGTGCCACTTGAGTTCTTGGTCTTGGTGGTAGACGACGCCGGTGCGTGGCTCGGGTCCGATGCCTTTGAGCCAATAATCGAACCATCGCGTGACGACGGTTTCCCAGTCCGTCGTACCCGAGGCCAGGTCGAGCTTCGTGCCCCATGCATTGCCCTGCCACGGGAAGTCGTGTCCCCAATAGCCGCGGAACTGGACCGCCGGCGTCTTGGGATCCAGCGATCCCCAGATTACGGCGTCCTGGAATCCATGGGCGGGGACTTCGCGGTAGCCGCCGGTGTCGAGCACGGCCGCTCGCACGTTCGGCAGACGATGAGCGACGGAACGCTCCTGCCAATACACCGCGTTCCGGTCGCTGCCGAGCGAAAGGCCTTCGCGGGTGTGTTTCGTGAAATCGGTGCAGGTCGCGTGACCGAGGAAGTCGGTGCGAGTGCTCAGCGAACCTCCGAGTGCGGATACGTTCGCTGCCCACTGATCCATGTACGGCCCAACCCACGGACTGCGTGCCGCCTGCGGAGAGTGCTCGAGTTGGAACCAGTCGATGAGGTCGCCGGCGGTGAGGATCGCCTTGAGAGCTGGCGGCGCCTGCACGGCAGCCGACCATGTGGTCCACGCCATGTAGGAAAGCCCCGACATGCCGACCCGCTGGTTCGACCACGGCTGAGCAGCGATCCAGTCCACGATCGCTTTCCCATCAAGTTGTTCGTTGCGGCCACCCATCTCGAGGCATCCAC
>JBKKBZ010000051.1:0-23360 GCA_046713235.1 Actinomycetota bacterium
CGCCGTGGCCGTGCAGTCCGCCGTCGAGGAATTCACCGTGGAATCGGCTCGCCGCGACGATTTCGCGGTGCTCGTCATACGTGTCGTGGGCTCGGCACCCGCCGCTTGACCCGCACGTTCCTCCTCCTCGGCCCGGCCGCATCGAGGCTCTGTCGCGAAAATCCTCCTCGCAATCAGATACAAGCGGAACGCAAAGCGGAACCGTCCGACTTGGCGGTCACTCAGCGAGAAGGAGGCGCCGCGCTACGTGGCGAATTTCCAGCATCAGCAACCTGGCGACGAGAGGATGGGTGGAAATGAAAAGAACTATCAAGCGTGCCTTGCCGGCAATTGCCCTTGTGGCGCTGGTGTTCGGGCAGAGCGCCGGCGCTCACAGCCCGAGCGTGAATGCCTCGTGCAGCACGGTCCACGATGAGGCCGCGCTGACCGTTCCCGGAGCGGGCGGTAAGTCCTTGCACGTGAAATTGGGCGGCACAGGTGTCTGGGAAGAGACGAACAACTGGGCCGGCCTTCAGACCCACGCGCACCGGTGCACCGTCAAGTCCACGAAGAAGATACGGTGGATAAAGGCCGACGCGCGTCTGATCTGAGCGGCGGGGTGACTCCAGGAGAGGCGGCCTAGGCCGCCTTTCCTTCTATTCCTGGACGCACTCGCCGGCACCTCATGAAAACGCGACTGGCGACGCGCTTAAGGTTGACGACCGAGAAACGCGACGAGCTGCTCCTCGATCGGCGCTTCTTCCGAGACCTTCACTTCCGCCTCGAAGAACTTGCCGGGTCCCCGTTGTTCACTAGTAATCGCCTTGCGCAAGCCGTCGAGCATCGCCGCGCCGACCATCGGGTTGATGCCGTGCTCCTGGCCGGTGGCCTTGGCAAGATCCCAGCCGTGCACGACGGCCTCCATGAGGGCCACGCGCAGCGCCACCGCCGCCGGCATCTCGCCGGCAGTGATGACCACGGTACGGTCGAGAGCGTCGTCCTCGTTCCAGGCCTGCGCCGCCGCGGCCTTTGCCGCCTCAAACGCCCCAGCAGGGTCATTGCCGATCAGATCGGGAGCTTCGGTGACGGAGTCCATCTTCTCGCCGCCGAGCGCGCGCACGAACATCCAGATCCCTCCGACCATGTGATTCATGAGCCGGCTCGCATCCCAGTCGGCGCACGGCGTCTGGGCAGCCAGGTGCGACTCGTGCACGCCCGAAAAGATGCGTGAGTTGTTTTCCAACGCGTCGAAGTAGAAGGGCCTCAGGTCCATCTCATCCTCCCATCGCAGGCTAGCCGTCGCTCGAGACATTTACGCTCGGGGAGGAATCCTATCCGGCTTTCGCGTGCAGACACACCTCAGTTGCCGGGCTCGCTCGTGGTCGGTTCGAGGTGTCACTCCGGATCCACCAACGCGAGGATCTTGACAGTCGCGTCCTCAAGCAAGTCTTCGGCGCACCTGTGATGAATACGGCGCAGGCCCACAGGGCGCCGTGCACGCGACGTCAGACTCGTTTGAACGCTCCCCTCATCGCAGGGTGGATGAGGCACCGGTATACGTAGGTGCCGACAGGGAACGTGGCGGGGATCGACAGCGTCGTCGTTCCGTTGGCGGGCAGCGACTTGGAAGCCCACGACGCGGGTCCGCTCAGGTAGGTGACCGTGTGCGGGGTGGAATCTCGGTTCCTCCAACGGATCTTGTCTCCGGGGAGAACCTGCGGTGTGCTGAGCGGGGTCCCGTCGGGGATGTCCGTGGTAACCGGCGAGGTCAACTTTCGGCTCGGCACGTATTGGTTGTTTACCACGTTGACCTCGATCGTCACCCCTGCGATGCGCTTGAAGGATCCTCGCATCGTCGGGTGGAAGACGCAGGTGTAGGCGTAGGTGCCGACGGGGAAGGTAGAGGTGATCGACAGCGTCGCCGTTCCGGTGAGAGGAGCCACCGTCTTCGACGCCCACGTCTTGGGCCCGCTCAGATAGGTAACGCTGTGCACCACGGGATCCCGGTTCGTCCACCGGAGCGCGTCCCCCGGCCGAACCAGCGGAGCGCGGACCGGCGTCCCCACGGTGGTGGCCGCCAGCGGGGAGGCCGTTACCTTTCCGCTCGGAAGATACTGGAAGCCGGCAATATTGACGTCCACTGTGGCCGCATGAGCCGGCGCAATCACGGCGATAAGTCCGGTCGCCAGCACAGCAGACACCCAAGCCCGTCTCCTCATCGCCTCTCCCTCCCTCTAGCGATCCGCTTGCCCTTGCGACGCCGGGCGGTATGGGTGATAGCCCTTTAGGGAAGGTTTTTCGACCCTATCGCCGCTTTCTCCTGCTTTCCTTCCAAGAAACGAGAGAAGCTGCGGCGAGCGCGCATGGCGCGACCACCTTGCCGCAGACGGTCTGTTTCCGATCACCCTGTGAGCCATGCCTCGTACTGCTTCCAGTCGTCATCGATGATGCGTTCGATCTCATGTGGGGGCATTTCTTGATCGTCTGACACATTCTTGAAGTAGCCCGAGTACTCGGCCCAGGCTAGAACGTCACGGTAGTCCATCTTCGCGGCTTGCATGTAGCTCCGGAGCGCCCCGAGGTCGCCCCCGGCGAGTTTCAGTACGGCCAGTTGAATGCGCGGGATTGGCGGCCCGGACTTTGCGTCGTACTGATCAAGAATGGCCAGTGCTTCCGCGAAAAGCTCCGCGCCAAAGTCGCGCCGGATGATTCTCTCGACATCCGCTCCCGTGACTCTCGGAACGGGTTGTTCTGGCAATCTCACTGTGGGCTGAGACGTTGAACGCAGGATCTCTCAGTCGAACAGGTCGGGTTGCTCGACCGCGATTCGCTCGAACAGGGGCTGGAAATTGAACCAGCCGGCCACGTGCGAGCCGACTTGGGACGCCGTCAGCTCAGCGTTCTCTTGGTCGATCGCGATGGGATCTCCCGCTGCGTACGCGATGAGCTGGGACTGCGCGGAGCGCTCCATGGAGATGAACCACCACGCCGCTTCGTCGACGCTGTGTCCGACCGTGAGCAGCCCGTGATTGCGCAGGATCGCGGCCTTCTTGTCTCCGAGGGCGTGGGCGACCCTCTTCCCCTCCTCGATGTCGAGCACGACCCCGGAGAAATCGTCGTATCGAACGTGATCTCCGTAGAACGCGCACGCATCCTGCGTGAGTGGCTCGATGAGCATAGGGAGGGAAGAAAGCGTCTTGCCGTAGAGCGAGTGTGCGTGCGCCGCCGCGACCACGTCGGGGCGCGCCGCATGCACCTGCGAGTGGATCGCGTATGCCGCCCGGTTCACCGGCTCGTCACCTTCCACGACGGTGCCGGCGTCGTCGACGCAGATCAGATCGGAGACGCAGATCTGGCTGAAATGCATGCCGAAGGGATTCACCCAGAAGAGATGGGGGTCGCCCGGGTCGCGGGCGGTGATATGACCGGCGATGCCTTCGTCGAAGCCGCATTTCGAGAAGAGGCGCAAGGCCGCCGCGAGCCGCTCCTTGCGATGGAGGCGTTCTTCCTCAGTCGACCGAGCCTTGGTCAGGATGTCCATGTGTCGTTTCGGGATCGTTTGCTGCTGCACGTTCTCGAATGTTGCGGTCGTCTCGGCCATGGCGGTCTCCTTTCCGGCTGCCAATTAGCATACGCTGTGCGGTCTCGGTGTGGGAACCGCACCCTCCGGGTCGCCCGCCCGACATGCACACGCATCTTGAGATGAACGCTCTCGGCTCGGCCGTCACCGGCCGATTCCCTTGACGGTTTTCCTTCAATCAGATAATCTGATTCTATGAAAGAGTTGAGCGCGACCGAGGCTGCTCGGAATTTCTCGGAGGTCCTCGACGCGGTCGAGCGCGATCGCGAAGAATTCGTCGTTCTGCGCAAGGGAAAGCCCGTAGCTCGCCTCTCTCCGGCGACGCGCTCGAACGGTGGCGCCTTGAAGACCTTCCTTAGGACTCACAAACCGGATCCGGATTGGGCACGCGACCTCGAGGATCTCCGCGGAGGTCTCCAGATCGAGGAGCGACGCTGGAACGGCTGATGCTCGACACGTCGGTGCTCGTCGCGGTCGACCGCGGCCGGGCGACGCTCGCCTCTCTGCTGGACGAGAACGACGACGTTGCGATCGCGGCCATCACCGCGGCCGAACTCCTACACGGTGTCGCTCGCTCAAGCCCAAGACGCCGGGAGGCACGATCGGGCTTCGTGGAAGGATTGCTCGAGATCCTTCAGGTCGTCGACTACGACCTGAAGATCGCCCGCGCCCACGCGCAGCTGCTCGCAGTGACGAGCGAACGCGGCGACGTGCGGGGGGCACACGACCTGATGATCGCAGCGACGGCCGTCGCGAGCGGCAGAACAGTCCTCACCACGGACGGGAGGGGTTTCTCCGACCTGCCCGCCGTTAACGTTCGGGTGGCGTGAAATTCTGGACTGTGAATTGGTATCCGTCGTGCTCGCATGTCCCGAATCGAACCCTCACACCACCCCCCGACGCGCTTTATCGTGGGCCCAACCTCCCTGAATGCGAACCGGCCCTTGCATGTCGTTCCTCTTCCGACTGTCACGGTCCGATCGAGTGACCAGCGCTCGGAGGCAGGCACGCGAGCGGCGCATGCAGAGCGGACACGCGAGTTGCACCGCAGGGATACTGCATTTCGAAATCGTGCACTCGAAGGCCTCCGTCGGGGTCGTGAACGCCGCCGCTGGCGTGAGGACGCGATCGTTGCGGCGATGCAACGGTTCCTTGCGAAGTCCGGGCGATGGCCGAAACAGGAGGATCTGCGAACCGTGAACGGACTGCCGTCCTACGGTGCCCTCCGGCGAGTCTTCGGGTCACGACAGCGGGCGATCAGCCGCGCGCGAGTCGATATTGAGTCGAACTCGGAAGAAGGTAGGCGGCCGCAGCTTCCGAGCTGACTTCCGACTAGAGCCGTCCTGCGCGATCTCCCCGGCGTCTCGCCATGTGGGCCCCCTCATGCGCGCGCTCTCGGCACCCTCTTCTCCGCCCGTCGACCCGACTCCTTGGCTGCCGCGCGCTGCAGACGCAGTGATCGCGCGCCGGCGACAGACCACGTAACGCGAGATCCCACCGCGGCCGCGTAGCGCTCAACGGTCGACATACGCACGTCGGCCTCGCCCGACTCGATCCGGGCGACCGCCGACTGTGATGTTCCCATCTTCGCAGCCACGACGGTCTGGCTGATGCCGGCCGCCTCTCGATTCGAAGCCAGTTCACGCAGAAGCTTACGGCGCTCTAGCGCAGCCTCGACGAGCTCGGGAAACCGAGGATTGACCTTGGTGCGCTCCTCGATGATCTCGTCCAGGAAGTCTTTCCTGCGCGCCATGCTCCTCCGTTCGGTCACGCGTCAGCCTATCTCATATTTGAGATCGCGACAAGAGTATCATCGAAGCTTCTGCCTCCCCCGCCCTCGCCAGTCCGCAAGCCGTCGTTCGGCCAGTTGGAGCAGTCGATCGGGCGTCTTCGGGGTCTTCTTCGAGTAGGCCTCGAGAGCCAACAGGATCCTGCCCTTCTTCCCCTCGGGGGCGAACAGAACCCGGTAGCCCTTGGTGTCGGAGAAAGCCCGCACCTCCCAGATCTCCCCGCGCAGATGCCTGGCCAACATGAGTCCCGTCGTCACGACATCCTTCATCGCTGCTGCGACCTCGGCAGCGTCGCCTTCGGACAGGCCGGCGATGAACTCGGCCACGGGACGCCGCCCAGCCCGCGTTTCGTAGTCACGCCAACGGTGCTTGATCGGGCTGCGCTCGCGAGTCATAGGCCCGACGGTACACGCCCCTTGCGACACGCTCGCCGCAGTCGACCTCAGACTCGGATGCTGGGCCTTCCGAGCCACTTCCGAGTCGCTCGGGAGTTGGCAGCGGTACGCATTCAGGTTCGTCGGTGGGCGCGGGAGGTATCGAACCTCCGACCTTCTGCTTGTAAGGCAGACGCTCTCCCATTGAGCTACGCGCCCCAGCGTAACGATAGCGCCTGGACGGCCGAAAACTGTGACACCGGTATGATCCGCGCTCATGCGGGCGAAGGCGACGCTCATCATGATGCTGGCCTTGGCCGCCGGTTGCACCGGTCCCGCGGAGCGCACCACCCCTGCACGAGGCGTCGACGAAGCAATCTGTGCGTCGGCGGTCCGGCTCCGGGCGTTCCTGTCGGAGCAGCAGGACCCACGACAAGCCGGCCGCACGCTGTTGCAGCAAATCGTCGGGCAGGCTCCAAAGGCGCGAATCGCCGCAGTCCGAGAGGCTGCCGGCGCTCGCGGGCTAACCCAAGACGTCGACATTCGCGCCTTCGCCAACGCCGTCGAGCATCTGACCGAGACGTGCGGTCAGAACGAGCCCGACGTATCGGTGTGCACCGCGGCGCGCGGCTGGCTCGAAAAGGCCGCCTCCGGTGAAGATCCGGAAGGCGCATCCACTCTGATCCGCCTCGTCATTCGCTTCGCCGCAACCGTGCGCAAAGCACAGATCGCAACGGTGGCTCGCCAAACCGCCGACGAAGCTACGGCGCTGGCGAGCGGGTCGGGTGACGAGGCGAAGCGCTTCGAGCGACTGAGCGTCGTGGTGGGCCGCCTCGCAACCGCGTGTGACGACGTCTATTTGAAACGCTGACCGCGCGCACGACCGTCCCCTCTTGCCGATACAGAACTCCTTCGACGGAACGTGCGGCGGTGGGGCTAGGGACCTTCAGGAGACAGCGATGTCTTCGTCGCTCACCACAGAAAGCCCCGACCTCTTGAGAAGCGCCGCCGCAACACCGTCTCCCGGCGACTTCGACCCGGAAAAGCTTCCGTCGTAGATCTCACCGCAGCCGCACGCCGGGCTGCGCGCCTTGAGAATGGCCAGCCAAGCGCCACTGCGTTGCGCTATCTCCACGGCTGTACGGGCGCCGCTCAGATAGCTTTCCGTGACGTCGTCTCCCTCCACCGAGACAACGCGCGCGTTTCCATCGAGCACCGCCTCTCCATCGCCACCCTGGATCTCGGCCTCCGGACGCGGTATCGGCAGGCCGCCGGCAACCTCCGGACAGACGAGCACCGCACGGCCTTCCGCCACCAGACTCACCGCCCACTCGCGCGTCTTCGGCTGCGCGACGTAGGTGCACGCAACACCGGCGAGGCAGGCTGAGACGAGAACCTGGCCCTCCCCGGGGATGCCGGAGGAGGTCATCCTTGCTCCCATGTGTTGCCACACCCCCTGCAAACGTGAAAGCCGATCTGGATGTGCAGACGCGTCGATCCGCACCGTGGGCAGCGCTCCGCCGCTCCGTCGAGCAAGTCCGGGCGAATGCTCTGACAGTCCGGGCACACGAGGACTTGCTCGTCGCTGATGATCGCGCGAGCCCATGCCGACGCGCCCTTGGCGGGGTCTTCCTGGACGCGGCCGCAATTCATGCAAGGCATCGCCTTCGAGTCTATGCCCCCAGCCGACTGCGGGAAACGGCAAACGGCAACTTCGACTAGGCGAAGAACCGCGCGCCGTTTCGAACGAGGTAGTCGGCACCGCGGGTTGCGAGCGCCATGATCGTCACCATCGGGGGAACCGTTGCGGGCCCGGGGAGTAGTGAAGCGTCGGCGACGACCAAACCCTCGACTCCGCGCACCAACCCCCACGCGTCGGTCACCGACTCGGCCGGGTCTCCTCCCATCCGCGCCGTCCCGGCCGGGTGCTCCGCTACCAGCCGAAGACCGCCCGAGGGAATCGATGCTTCGCGCAGACGCTCGAGATCCTGGCGCCCGGACGCTTCCGGAACGCCGTCCACCGCCGTCAAAACCCGCCGTGCACCGGCGGCGAGCAGGATCTCCGCCGCATGAGAGATCCCACGCACGAGCCGGCGCTCGTCCTGTTTCCCGACCCGGTATCGCACCAGCGGCTCACCGCGCCGAGGCTGCACGGTTCCGCGAGACGTGTCGGCGACGACCACGTCCGCTGCGGCGATCTTGCGCACGTTTGCGAGCGACTCCTTCAATGCGGCGCCGGCTTCGGGTAGCTCCGCCCCGATCGTGCCGGGCGTCACGGACGTGACCTGAATCATGAGACCGTGCGCGGCACGCCATTCCTCAACCGAGAACGACTGCTGAGTACCCCGCCAGGAGGTCACGTCTGCGTCGAACATGCCGCAGACGCGGGCCCGCGGCTGCAGGCTCAGATTGCGTCCGAGCCATCCGGACCGCCCTCCGAGCGCGTTGGCCGCCAAGAGTGCCGGCGTATGGATCGCACCGGATGCGAGCACGACGACCTTCGCGCGCACGGTGAGGCGCGCACGCGGCTCGCCGGTCCGCGGATCGAGGAGCGCACCTTCGACCCCGCGAGCCCGGCCGTCCTGGATCAGGATTCGCTCGGCGCGGCAATGGGAATAGATCCCGGCTCCATGGTTTTGCGCCCGCGGTAGATAGGAGATCTGCATCGACTGCTTGGCGTCACTCGGGCAACCGTAAGTACACACTCCGCAGCCTCGGCAGCCTTGAATGGCGCGCCGCATTACGTCTCCGGAAAGGCCGAGCTCGCCGACCCCTCGCCGGAAGACGCGCGCGTTCTCGCCGAGGATCTCTTCAGGAACCGGCTTCACGTGAAGGGTGCGCTCCACACGGTCGAACCACGGGCTCATCGACTCGGGGTCGAGCGCTTCGATGCGCTGCTCCGCGCTCCACATCGTGAGCACATCGTCCGGGGTGCGATAGCACGACCCCGATCCCACAACGGTGGTACCGCCGACGGCGCGGCCGAGCGGCAGCATCATTGCCGGCGAGCCCGCCGTCGTCATGAGCCCCTGGCCACGGTACAGACGTTGAACGCGTTCCCACGGGGGCCCGGCGAAATCCTTGCGCTCGAAGAGCCCCCCCTCTTCCAGCACGATGACCGAGAGCCCGACCTCCGCCAGCTCCCGTGCGACGACGGCACCGCCGGCTCCGGAGCCGACGATGACGGCATCGCATTCCTCTACGTGGTCCCGATCCACGGTCGGATACGAGACGACCTCCAGCCGCGGAGCCGACTGGGGCTGGGACGGCGAGACGCACGCATAGGTGAAACCAACGGCTTGCTCCACCGGCGCCGTCGATGCCCAGGTGTTGACGACCAGCGACTTGAGATAGGCGAATGCGTCGCGGCGTGCCGGCCATCTACTCGAGGCCGCGCGCTCCACCACACCGACGGCGGCGTGCGACGGGAGTCGGGAAAACGGTCGAAGACTACGCGTGAGTACGGCTTGCAACTCCCAGAAACGCAGGGCGCGGCGAATGCGCGAGCGCACCTCGGAATCGAACGCGGTCGCCGAGGCATCGATTCTCTCGGCAACCGCAAGGTCCGACGCCGAATGAGGGATCGGGCTGCCGGGAGGCAGGACGGCTTGAGCAAACGCTTGCAGCGTGAGGAACCGTCTCCGCCCGAGCGCGCGCGGACTTGCCGGATCCGGGCGCTGGGACTCGGGGACCCGCACCGAGATCGTCCGGGTCTCCAATCCACGCCGCTCGGCGGGCCGCGCGAACGAGGGTGGCTCGACCTCGCCCAGCTCGCGGGTATCGTCGTTCGCGAGAGCGCTCGGAACGGGGGGCGGCTCCTCGAGCGTCGGCTCCCGCGGAATCGGCTCGTCCGCCGGCGGAATCGGCTCGTCCTGCGGCGGCTGGATATCCATGATCGCGACGGAGCGTAGGAGGGGGGAGAACACGCCGCAACCACGCACGCTTGACGCCGAAGTCCCAAGGGCGTAGAAAACGCCCGTTATGCCCGGATACATTTTCGACCAGGCATGGGACGACGAGCGCAAGCGTCTCGCGTCGATCGAAGCCCTATGGGACGCGGGAACCAAACGCAGTCTCGACCGCGTGGGGACGACGGCCGGGTGGCGCTGCCTCGAGGTCGGTGCCGGCGCCGGGTCGATCGCGCGCTGGCTGGCCGAACGCGTGGGCCCGGCGGGGCGTGTAGTCGCGACCGACATCGACACGCGGTTCATCGACGAGTTTCGTGCGACCAACCTCGAAGTGCGACGCCACGACATAGTCACCGACGATCTCGTGGACGGCGACTACGACCTCATCCACGCCCGCTGCCTGCTCGAGCACCTCCCAGCTCGCGATGCCGTCCTAAAGAAGCTCGTCTCCGCATTGAAGCCCGGCGGCTGGATCGTCGTCGAGGACACAGACATGACCGCCGTGCCGTACGTACCTTCCACGAAATGGCTGGTCCGGCCGAGTTCGCAGGCGCGCCTGTTCGTGAAGGTGACACGGGCGTTCCATACTCTTCTTCGGGCAGCCGGTCACGACGCGGAATACGGCGGACGCCTGCCCGGGACGCTTGCGGAGCACGGTTTGGTGGACGTCGGCGGCGAGGCGGTGAGCCCCTTCGTGCGCGGCGGAACGGTCGAGTCCGAGTTCTACCGGCTCACGCTGGATCAGGTGCGCGGCGCGATGACGACAACGGGATTGCTAACCGACGGGGAGGTCGACCGGGCCCTTCGCAACAACGCCGATCCCGAATGCGGGTGGCTCTCGGTCCCGGTCGTGTCGGCCTGGGGACGCCGGCCGCTTTAAAGCTCCTTTTCTACCGGCCCTTCGAGCAACTCCTCGATTGCCTCACGCGGCGGCCGTCCTTCGTGGAGGACGCCGGCGACGGCGCGCACGATCGGCAAATCCAGGCCGTGGCGCTCGGCAAGACCGGCCGCCGCGCGGACGTTTGTATATCCCTCGACCGTGGTGGCCATTTGCGCCAGCGCGTCCTCGGGCGGCACGCCGCTTCCGACCAGCGCGCCGAAGCGCGCGTTTCTGCCTCCGACTGCGGTGACGAACAGATCCCCGGCACCCGCGAGTCCGAGGACCGTTTCCGCTCTCCCACCGAGTGCCTGTGCCAGATGAGCCATCTCCACGAGGCCACGCGAGAACACGAACGCTTTGGTGTTGGACACCGAGCCGGACGGAAACGCCTCGGCCATCCCGTCGCAGAGTCCGAGTGCGATCGCAACGACGTTCTTCAGGGCGGCACCTACCTCGACACCCGCCACGTCGTCGGAGAGATAGGGGCGGAACCCGGGTGAATCGAAGAGCTCGGCTAGGTGCGCGGCGGCCTTCCGGCTCGACGACGCGCACACCATCGCGGTGGGGACGCCCCGGGCCAGCTCCCCCGCCAGTGACGGACCGGCGATCGTCACGACCCGATCAGCGTCGCCGATCTCGTCGGCTACAACGCGCGAAGCGCTGCGCAGCGTAGCCTCGTCCCAGCCTTTCGTGGCAACCCCCCAGAGAAGAGTCCCGGAGACCGCGGAACTTGCCCGCCCCACCGTGGAGACGATGCCGGCGGTCGAGACCGCAACCACAATTGACTCGGCCGCTCGCAGGGGCGACGCCCAGTCCTCGTGATCGTGGACGGCGTCCGTGGGAAACGGGACTCCGATGGCCGGATGCGGGCGACCGGCGCGGAACGCCTCGAGAAACGCGCCGTCGTACTCGGTCGCAAGCACGGCGACGTTCCGTCCCGCGCGCGCCAGCTGAATGGCGATCGCGGTCCCCATGGCGCCTGCTCCGATCACGGCCAGCACGGCGCAAGAGTGTAGCGATCTCGCGTTGCATGTCCCCACTCCCCCGGCTAGCCTGACTCGGGGACCTTATGATCACTCGCGACCTCATCGTCGAAGCGCTGCGCCCGATCAACGATCCGGAGATCCACCGGAGCATTGTTGATCTCGGGATGGTGCGCGACATCACGATCGACGGCGGCAACGTCGCCGTTGAGATCGCGCTGACCGTCGCCGGGTGCCCCTTGAAGGATTTCTTCATGGAGGCCGTCCCCAAAGCTCTTTCCGGAGTCGAGGGAGTGACCGGAGTAAAGGTGGTGCTCGGCGCCATGACCCCGGAGGAGCGGGCGGCGCTCGGAGCTTCGCTCGGGTCGAGCCCGGCCGAGAGTCCCTTTGCCGGATCGAAGACCCGTGTCGTGGCGGTTGGGAGCGGCAAGGGTGGCGTTGGCAAATCCACGATCGCGGTGAACCTCGCCGCGGCACTGACCAAGCAGGGCTACACGGTCGGGCTCCTGGACGCGGACGTGTGGGGATTCTCGGCACCGCGCATGCTCGGGACGCACGGCCGCCCGTCGCAGAGAGACGGAAAGATCGTGCCGATCGAGAGGCACGGGCTGCGGGCGATCTCGATGGGCATGTTTCTCCCGGAGGAGCAGCCGGTGATCTGGCGAGGACCCATGCTGCACAAGGCCCTGACGCAGTTCATCGGCGACGTCGACTGGCAAGAGCCCGACTTTCTGATCGTAGACATGCCGCCGGGAACCGGCGACGTCACGATCTCGCTTGCCCAGATCTTGCCTGAAGCGCGCATGGTCGTGGTGACGACGCCACAGGCCGCAGCGCAAAAGGTTGCCGAGCGAGCCGCGCGAGTCAGCGAGCAAACCAAAACCGAGATTCTCGGCGTTATCGAGAACATGTCGTCGTTTCATTGCCCGACATGCGGGCACGACTCGGAAATCTTCGGAGCCGGCGGGGGCGAGGAGCTGGCGCGTTCGCTGGGCGTTCCTCTACTCGGGCGCATTCCGTTGGACCCGAGGATTCGCGATCTGGGCGACGCCGGCGAGCCGTTCGTACTCGCCGATCCCGACTCGATTCCGGCGCGTGCGTGCGTCGAGGCGGCCGAACGCATCGCCGGGTGGCTCGGGGTTTTCGCGGAAAAGCGAGTCTTCGTGAGCATCGCGCCCCGCCGGCCGGTAACGGCCTAGCGCTCTAGGATCACGCACCAGGCCATCTCCTCTATGCTTTCCGGCGGAGGGGGTGGGCGCGAATGGGCTTCGAGCTCCGACCGCAGACCGATTCGGGCACGGCATTCGTGGAGCTGTGCGAGAAGCACGCAGAGGATTTCGCAACGCGGGCGGACGAGCACGACCGCGCCGGCTCGTTCCCGTTCGAAAACTACGAGGCGATGCGAGCGAGCGGCCTCACCGGAGCATGTGTTCCGCGTTCCCTGGGTGGCCTGGGCGTCACCTCCCTGCACGACCTCACCGTGGGGATCGAGCGGTTAGGTCGTGGCGACGGCTCGACGGCGATCGCGATCAACATGCACCACGCGTTCACCTGGATGATGGCGCGCACCTGGGCCGATCCGGCGATGCCGGCCGGATTGCGAGGAGTCCTGGAGATGTTTTTCGGTCAGGTGACCGGCGAGGGACTGATCACGGCCATCCTCAGCACGGAGCCCGGCACCCTCGCCCTTTTCCACCCGCTGTGCGAAGCGCGGCGCGTTGACGGAGGCTGGAGCATCAACGGCACGAAGATCTTCGGAACCCTCTCACCCGTCGCCGGTCTGTTCCTCGTACCCCTGTGGTACCGGTGGAAGGACGGCCGGGACTGGGTCGGATATGCCTGGGTCCCACGCGGAACCGCGGGGATGACGATCAACGACGATTGGGAGGCCCTCGGGATGCGGGCGACCGGGAGCAACAGCGTGCGATTCGCTGATTGCATGATCCCCGAGACGTCGCTGATGCCCCTGGGACTGCGAGGAGAGTGGACGCGAGATACCCTGACCACCGGCACCGCCGGAAACATCAGCCTCGTCGGCGCCTTCCTCGGGATCGCCGAAAGCGCGCATGCCTGGACCGTGGACATGCTGAAGACCCGCCGCAAGGCGCCCTCGAACACGCCCCTAGGGGAACGCCCGGCCTTGCAGCGGCTCACCGCGGAAAGCGAGATCGACCTGGCCGCCTCGCGCGCGATGCTCTCCCGCACCGCAATCATCCTCGACGAGTTCTTCGATACGCACCCTGCCCGGTCGCTCTCGGTCGAGGCCCTTCATCCGGTAATGAAGGATTTTCAAGCAACTAAGACGTTCGTCCAGCGCAAAGCGATCGAGGTGGTCGATCGATGCCTGCAGGCGTCGGGCGGCAGCGGCTACATGGGCCGCAGCACGCTTGCCCGCCAATACCGCGATGTGCGGGCCGGCCCCTTCATGCAGCCGTTCTCCCCCAACGAGGCGTACGAATACATCGGGAGAGTCGCCCTCGGTCTCGATCCGATGATCGACCTGTAGGGCCCGGGCCGACGAAAAACCAAAATGTCATTGAGGGATGTCGCGCGAGCGGAGCGCCGCGTACGCCCAGAGCGTTGCCAGCCCGATCCACGCCACGAGAACGGCCGCGGCAACCGGGCGGCCCACCGGCGGAAGTGGGACGTGCCGGCAACCGCCGGCCACGCACACTGTCTTCGACCTTGTCGGTTCCCACCACATGGTGCTGACGACGATCTCCGAGGGAATGCTTCGCACGAGCCATGCGATCTGCTGTCCGGGTAGGACCCGGTGCAACCACACATAGCGCTGCGTCACCAGACCGTCGACCAAGATCAGGAGCAGCGGCGCCCCGAACCCGCCGAGGCTCCCGCGCACGACAACGGCAAGGGACGCGGCCAGCGTCGCGTAGGCCTCGATCCCGATCAGGGAACGTGCCGCATCCCCGGCCAGGGTTCCGAATCCCGCTCCCCCACTCGCCTCGACGGAGAAGATCACCCTAAAGACCGCGTCGGCGGCGGCAACGAATCCGAGTGCGACGACGAATCCGACGGCGACGAGGATCCAGAGCGAAGTGAGCTTCGCAACGAGCAACCGCCCGCGTCGGGGTTCCTGCACCAATTGCGTGCGCCACAGGCTCCAGCGCCATTCCCCACCGAAGATCGCCGCCGCAAACCAAATCGCGAACAAGACTCCCCAGAACGTCCCAGCCGTCCGGGTCCGGCTTGCAAAGAGCCTTCGCGGGGCAAACTCCGTCTCGAGCGCGCGAACTTCGGCGGCAAGGGCTCGCACCACCTCCGCGCGGGCGGCCTCCAGGAGCCGCTGCCGCTCCGATCCGTGCAGATCCGCCCGAGGGAACGGGCTGCCGAAGATCTCGCCCCCGGGACGCCTGAACCGGCATTCATCGAAGAAGCACATAAGGGCAGATTCTTCGACATCGCCGGCCGAAGCCTGCCGGACCTCTTCCCGCCGGCCCTCCAGTCGCTGATAGGACCCGAAGGCCGTGATACTCATGATCAGAGGAGCAACGATCAGCAGAACCAGGCTGGCGCGGCGCTTGCGAAAGTCGCGGAGCGACGCGGCAAAGGGCCCGAGAAGCTCACGCATCCGCCTGCGTGCCCTCCGTCAGCTCCAGAAAGACCTCCTCGAGTCGCCGCGCCTCGACGCTGATCGCGTCGGCGTACATGCCGCGGTCGGCAAGCGCGCGATTGACCTCGCGCCCTGGAACGCCCTCGACGACAAGCTCCCTGCCGTCCCGGCGAACCGACCAGCCGATCCCGGCCAGAGCCTCGGCGGCAGCCTCCGCATCGTCGATCGACACGCGCACCCGATCGGCCCCGGCCGTCAGGCCGGCGAGCGGCCCCTGGTACAAGAGAACCCCTTGCCGGACGACGCACACGTGGTCGCAGATTTGCTCGACCTCAGAAAGCACGTGGCTCGACAGGAACAGCGTGCGCCCCCGGTTTCTCAGCTCGGTCAGGATGGCCCGGACGTCGCGGACGCCCGCAGGATCCAAGGCGGTCACCGGCTCGTCGAGGATGATGAGATCGGGATCGTGCAGAAGTGCCGCCACGAGCCCGAGCCGCTGCCGCATGCCGTGCGAAAACGTGCGCACCTTGTCCGCCGCGCGGTCGCCCAGACCGAGAAGGTCGAGGAGCTCATCGATGCGCCGTCCGGGAAGCGCGCTGCCCGAGAGCGTGGCGAGGAGATGGAGATTCTCGCGCGCGCTCAGCGTGGGATTGAACGCAGGGTTTTCCTGAAGGCTCCCGACGCGACGGCGGATTTCCGCCAGGCCGGCCGGTACGGCGTGCCCCAAGACGCGCGACGATCCGGCCGTGGGATGAGCGAGGCCGAGCAGCATGCGAATGGTCGTTGTCTTCCCGGCGCCGTTTGGACCGAGGTATCCGAAAGCCGAGCCCTCCGGTACCACCAGATCGATCGGATGAACGGCAACGCGGCGGCGGAACCGTTTCGACAAGCCGAAGGTCTCGATGGCTGCGCCCACGGGCCGCATCCTCGGCGGAGGCCGTCACTCGGCGCAAGCAACCCCCGTGTCGTGCCGTTCATTCCGGGTGAGAACAAGGGTATTTTCATGCCGGTACCACGGGGCGGAGAACCGCCGCCTCAACTTCTACGGACTTTCGGACAACCTCAGACTGCGCGGGCCGACCCAGGGAACTCTCACGATCGCCGCCGCGCCCTCATTATCCATGTGGTTGAGAGCAATACGACTAGGGAGCCTCCTACGACAACCCTGACGCGTGAAGACTCCACGCAACTGCCTTCGAGGCGAACTGCCAACATCGCAGTAACCTCCTCAGCAGGATGCGGCCCATCCAACCAGCGAATGAGCGGAGCTCCGCAATCCAGGGAACCGCCACTGTCCTCAACTGCGGTCGAATATATCGATAGGGGCCAGAACCACAAGTACGTAACAACCCCGACTGTGGCGGCAACAGTTAGCCACCTAATGGCTCTGCCAATACGCTTGGGACTGCCCCCCGACTTTGGAGTGGCCAGAGTTTGGCCAGAAGTCGACTGGTCTAGGCTCCCCGAACGCTCAAACTCGCTGGTCAGTAGGCTCCGGGGGCGGGACTCGAACCCGCAACCTACGGATTAACAGTCCGCCGCGCTGCCAGTTGCGCCACCCCGGATCGGGGACCCGCGAAGTATACCCGCGCCCCATGGCCGCCGGGCCCGCGTTCGCCCCCACATGGTGCGGCGTGCTTCGATTGCCTCGGAACCGGGTAGACCAACAATGGAGGTGGTCACGGTGGGATTCAGATTTGGCTTGATAGCGGGATTCGGCGCCGGGTATGTCCTGGGCGCGAAGGCCGGCCGGGAGCGGTACGAGCAGATCCGGGCGAGGGCCGGTCAACTCTGGCAGTCCGAGAGGGGAAAGAAGATCCGTGAGCAGGCGCACGGAGCGGTGGAGACGCTCGAGCGGCAGGCAACGAACGGCATCCGCATCCGTCGGCGGAACGACGGTGCGGTCGACCTCACCGCGTTCGAGGACGCGCGGACGGGAGGCCCTGCGTAATCCCGGCCAGACCGGCCGCGATGCCGACGACCTCGTCGAGCATCGCTTCGGTGAGTCTTCCCGTGAAGGTGTTCTGCTGGCTGGGGTGATACGAACCGACGAGGCGCCACTCCCCCACCTCCGCCACAGCACCGTGACCGAACTTCGGCTTTAGGCGACGCGTCGCGCCGGTCTCGGCCAGCGCACGCAGCACGCCGTCCCAGGCAAACGACCCCAGCGCAAGCGCCACGCGCGCGCGTCGTAGCAGCCGCAGCTCGCGCACCGTGTACTCGAGACACGCGTCGCGCTCCGCCGGCTCCGGCCGGTTCGCCGGGGGCGCGCACCGGACGATCGCCAGCACGTAAACACCGCGCAACCGCAAGCCGTCGTCACGCGCGACCGACTCCGGCCGGTTCGCCAGCCCGGCACGGTGCAGAGCGCGGTACAGCCAGTCGCCCGAACGATCACCGGTGAAGACGCGTCCGGTCCGGTTGCCGCCGTGCGCCGCCGGAGCAAGCCCGGCGACGACGAGCTGCGCGGCGGGGTCCCCGAAGCCGGGGAGCGGCCGTGCCCAATACTCCTGCCCTCGGAAACGCGCCGGCGCCTCGACCGCAGCCTGCTGCCGCCACGCGACCAGGCGCGGGCACCGAGTACACGCAATGACGTCGTCGTGAACCGCGCCGAGGGAATCGCTCACGTGAGGGGCAAACCGGGAAGGCTACTCGAGGTAGTCGCGAAGCTTTTGCGACCGGGAGGGATGGCGAAGCTTGGACAGCGTCTTCGACTCGATCTGGCGGATGCGTTCGCGGGTGACCCCGAATTCACGCCCGACCTCTTCCAGCGTCCGCTGGTGACCGTCGATCAGGCCGAACCGCATCTGGATCACTTTCTTCTCGCGCTCGGACAGCGACCCGAGGACGCCTTCGAGCTGCTCCTGCAGGAGCATGAACGATGCGGCGTCCACCGGAACGATCGCGTCGGAGTCCTCGATGAAATCCCCGAGATGCGAATCCTCCTCTTCGCCGATGGGCGTCTCCAGGGACACCGGTTCCTGCGAGATCTTGAGAATCTCCCGCACGCGCTCCGGCGGCATCTCCATCTCGACGCCGATCTCTTCCGCAGTCGGCTCACGCTCGAGATCTTGCAAAAGCTGCCGCTGGATCCGGATGAGCTTGTTGATCGTCTCGACCATGTGCACGGGAATGCGGATCGTTCGGGCCTGGTCGGCGATCGAGCGCGTGATGGCCTGACGGATCCACCAGGTCGCGTAGGTCGAGAACTTGAATCCCTTCGTGTAATCGAATTTTTCCACCGCACGGATGAGACCGAGATTGCCTTCCTGGATTAGGTCGAGGAAGAGCATCCCCCGGCCGACGTAGCGCTTCGCGATCGATACCACGAGCCGCAAGTTGGCCTCGATCAGCTTTTTCTTCGCGAGCTGACCTTCGCGCTCGACGTGCCGAAGAACTTCACGAATACGATCGGGCGGCAGCCGGGAACCGTTTAGCCCGACGCGTCCGTTCAACGCCGCTTTCTCCACGAGAGCCGATACGACGTCGTGATCGGCGCGCTTATCGGGCGAGAGGAAGAACTCCGATGCCTCCAAGCCTGCCTCGATCTTCTTGGCGAGGATGACCTCCTCCTGCCCGGTGAGTAGCGGGACCTTTCCGATCTCCTTGAGGTACATCCGAACCGGGTCGGCCGTAGAGGCCATGTCCTCCGCGCGAACCGGCAGGTCGGGGACGACCCCAGGCTCCGCCGCCTCCACCCCGGTGGCCGGCATTTCCACGATCTCGATCCCCGCACCTTGGATGGAGGTGTAGATCGTTTCGATCTGCTCCGGCTTCAGCTCGGTGGAGGCGAGAAAGTCGTCGACTTCATCCGACGTCAGGAAACCGCGCGCCTTGCCCCTGGCGACGAGATCACGAAGCTCTGTGGACTCGTGCATGTTCGCAAGCACCGCCTACCTCTGATCCGCAGGACTGAGTTCGCGCCGACGCTGTTCGAGGTCGAACAGCTCTTCGGACAGCACGCGATACTCGTCCTCGCTGGTAATTGGGTTCAGTCGTTGAAGCCGCTCCTTCACCTCATCGATTTGCCGAACGAGAGCGAATTCTTTCAGCCGCGAGAAGATTTCCTCAGCGAGCCGGTCGGATGCTTCGCCTTCCACGTCCTCCATCGCCAGGACGGTCAGCGTCTGGCCGGCCGGGTTGCCCAGCCGGGACGCCAGTGCTCCAACATCCACGGGTCCGTCTTTGAGCTCCCGCCAGATCGTCCGGTGCGTTTTGACCGAGAGGTCGTCCTCCTCAAGGCGATCGACGAACCGCTCGACGACATCGGGAAACTGTAACGCCAGCTTCAGCGCCTCGCGCTCCAGCCGAACCTGCCGCCCGAGCCTCTTGACGGTCGCGGCCGTCACGGCGCCGAGTGCGATATCCGGGTCGGCTGCTTGCAGCATCATGTCCTCGTCCACTCCGATCCAGCCGGCGGCGCGAACCGCATACTTACGGTTCACGACGGAGTTGGCGACCTTGCGGAGGATCCCGGCTACGGCCGCCTGGGAGCGGGCCTTTCCCTCCGGCGTCCGCACATCGCCGGCGCGCGAGATCTCACGTCGAAGCCGGTGCTCGAGAACCGACACGGCACGGTCGGCCAAGGACCGGAAGGCCTCGCCGCCTTGGTCCAGCGCAAGATCTGCCGGGTCGGTGCCGGCGGGCAGTTGTACGACCATCGTGTCGATGCCGGTCTCCTGTGAGAAGGCGAACGCCTCATCGAACGCCCGTTCCGTGGCCGCTTGTCCCGCAGAATCTGCATCGTAAGCGAGCACCGCGCAATCGGTAAATCTACGTAAAAGCCGGAAATGCTCGATTCCGATCGCCGTGCCGCAGCTGGCGACGGCGATCGGCAGGCCGACCTGAGCAAGAGCGATCACGTCTGTATACCCTTCGACAACCAAAGCCCGCCCTTCTTTCACGATCGCAGCCTTGTGGGCGTGGAGCGAGTACAGGATCTTCCCTTTTTGCCAGATCGGACTCTCCGCGGAGTTGAGATACTTCGGCCCCGACCCCTCGAGCAGCCGCGCGCCGAAGGCAATCGGGTCCCCAGTCAGGTCGAAGACCGGAAACATCAGACGCCCCCGGAACGCGTCGGTGAGCCCGCGCTCTCCCCGCCGAGCCAGGCCGGCGGCGACCAGCAGGTCATCGCTGAATTCCCGTTCGCGGAGATGGCGGACGAGCTTGTCCCCCGATTTCGGTGAGTACCCGATCCGAAACGTTTCCGCCGTGGCTTTCGCGAGCTTGCGCGAACGCCAGTACGCGCGGGCTTCCGCCGCCTCCGGCGAGGATCCCAACGCCTGCTCGTAGAACTCGACGGCGACGCGGTGGGCATCGACTAGCCGGCGGCGGCGGCCGTACGCCTGGCGATCCGCCGGCGTGGCGTTCTCGTAGCGAAGCGTGATGCCGACGCGTTGCGCGAGCCGCTCGACGGCCTCGACGAACGTGAGCCCCTCGAGCTCCATCAACAGCGTGTAGACGTTGCCGCCCTTCCCGCATCCGAAACAGATGAACAACCCCTTGCTCGGGTCGAGGGTGAACGACGCCGTCTTCTCGGCGTGGAACGGGCAAAGCGCCTTTAGCCGGGCGCCTCCGGCCCGCTTCAGTTGCATGTAGTCGGCGGCAACCTCACCTAGGTTCGCACGGCGACGAACCTCTTCGACGTCTTCATCGAGGATACGACCGGCCACCTGCCCTATTCGCCTTCTCTCCGTTGCCTCACTCGCCGTACAGCTCGAGGTGGCGGTTGATGGCGTAGCCGTCCGTCATGCCTGCAACGTAATCGGCTGCTCTCTGGTCGGCCGAACCGGGAATGGCTTGGTATTCCTTGGGCAACTCGTCTGGGTGATCGGAATAGTGCTCGAAGAGGTTTGAGATGATCCGCTCTGCATGGTCGCGGTCGCGCTGGGTCTGGGGCGAGAGGTAGACACGCTCGAACAGGAAATCGCGCAACTCGTTCATCGACGTCAGCGATTCGGCCGCCATCTTTACATCGCCGGTGGACCGGCTCGCGTCCACGACCGCCATCACCATCGCGTTGATCCGTTCGGAGTGGGTGCTCCCGAAAGCTTTTTCGGCCTCGCGGGGCACATCCGCAGGCGTGATGAATCCCGCGCGCACCGCGTCGTCGAGATCATGATTGATGTACGCGATCCGGTCGGCGAACCGAACGACGCGCGCTTCGAAGGTCGCGGGTGTGGGCTGGGCCCAGGAATGATTGACGACGCCGTCGCGTACCTCAACGGTGAGATTGAGCCCTCGGCCGTCTTGCTCGAGAACCTCCACGATCCGCAGCGACTGTTCCGCATGCTTAAAAGGCCGGCCAAGCGCCGTGGTCAACACGCCCTCACCGACGTGGCCGAACGGCGTGTGGCCGAGGTCGTGCCCGAGTGCGATCGCCTCGGTCAGATCCTCGTTCAGGCGCAAGGCACGAGCGATAGTGCGAGCGATCTGAGCCACTTCCAGGGTGTGCGTGAGGCGCACCCGAAAATGGTCTCCCGACATCGGCGCAAACACTTGGGTCTTGTGCTTGAGCCGTCGAAACGCCTTGCAATGGACAATCCGATCACGGTCGCGCTGGTAGGCCGTCCTTAGCGGGTCCAACTCCTCCCGCCGGTCTCGGCCCTTGCTCTCGGCCGCCAGTTGGGCATGCGGAGACAGTGTCTCCCGCTCGATGCGTTCGGTTTCTTGTCGGACGGTATGCACGGCCGCCCCGAGAGTAGCAGCGACGACCGTCCGCAGAGAAGGTCGTGAAAACCCGGGGTGGGGTTTCCTAGAATGGAGTTCGTGCGCAAGGACACCCCAGACATCACCGTTGCTCGATTCGACGTATCCCGGCGCGCCGACTTCTACCGGCTGCATTCGGACGAGAACGGAGCCGGCTGGTGCCGGTGCGTCGCGTGGTGGGTCCCCACGTGGGAGGAATGGGGCTACCGGACCGACGAGAAAAACCTGGCCTTCCGGGAACAGCTCCTGACAATGGGCCACTACGACGGCTACCTGGCGTACATCGACGAGGTGCCGGTCGGGTGGTGCCAGGTTGGGCGGCGCGATCGCCTGGCCAAGTTGCGCGGCCAATTCGCCCTGGCACCGAGTCCCGAAACGTGGGCAATCTCGTGCTTCTTCGTCACCCCCGGGCACCGCCGGGTGCACGTGGCCACAACCCTGCTCCGGGAAGTGCTCAAAGACCTGCGCGATCGCGGCGTTCATCGGGTGGAGGCCTATCCAAAGCGCGGACTCGATCTCGACGAGCGTGAGCTGTGGACCGGACCCGAGAAGATCTTCGTCGCCGCCGGATTCCAGCCGGCGCTCGAGAATCTCGTCCGGCCGGTGCTCGCCATCGACTTGAAGACCGGTCCCCGGCGGTACTTCTAGAAAGCGGCCGAAAGGGCAGCCGGGCGACGAACGGGCAGCCCAATCGGCCCCTTCGGACGTGGGCGGTTCGTCGTGCTCCGGCCACCATTGCGCAGCCTGATGCGCTCCCGGCGATTTTCTCCGAACACTCCGGGAACCTTCCGATAGTGAGCCGCGTCAAAGAGCGTGAATCAGGCAACCCGGATCTCGAGGCCCCGCGAGGCGGGGCAGTAAGGGGGAAACACAATGAAGCGCAGCACCTTGTTCCTGGCCGCGAGCGCGTTGACGGCGATGCTCGTGAGCACCGTTCCTGCGCCAGCCCAGTCCTATTCGGCCTTCGTCGGGTCGGGCATTGGGGCCGAGGGGTATCTCTCAGACGGGACGCGCTTCGGGGGCGTCTTCGGGATCACCGACCGCTGGGCAGGCGACTACGGTCCCCCGCCGGCACCGTCCGTCACCGAGCAGACGTTCGCATGCGCGGCCATGGAAGGCTCGGTCGTCCGGGCAGGCCGCACGCGCTACCTGATCGAGTTCGGATGCGGCGCTCTGACGGTGAACATCGACCCGCTCCTGACCGAAGGAAGAATCACCGGCACGATCCCCACCGAGGTGTACAACGCGGCAACCGGCGCATTCGTCCGCAACTCCCAGCTCATCGTGGACATGGTGATCACCGGCACAGATGCGCACCAGCCCAACGCCTTTCAGTTCGCCGGATTCTTCCCCGGCTACGTTGACGCCGGCGTGTCGGCCGGTGTTTACCGCGGGGCGACGGCGGCCGGAACGATGAGATCCCGCGTGCTCGGCACGCTTTCCGGTGGAGAATCCGTCTACGGCGCGCTCTTCGAAGGAGCCGGCGTGTACGCCGGCCTTGCCAGCCAGTCGGAGCCCAAGCCCACCCGCGACTAAGCGACTAGCCAGCCTCACCCCCCGCATCGAGCCGGCCCCGCCGCGCGGAGA
>JBKKBZ010000052.1:0-24553 GCA_046713235.1 Actinomycetota bacterium
CGCGGGTGGCGGCGGCGGTGGTGGTGGTGGCGGTGGGCCCGGTGGTGGCGGTGGCGGTGGCGGTGGCGGTGGCGGCGGCGGTGGCGGCGGTGGCGGCGGAGGTGGCCCATCCGACCGTGGCTTTCCGCACCAACCGTTGTTGTCGTCCTCCCGATCGTCGTCGTTGCCGCAACCGTTGTTGCCGTCGCGATCCTCACTGAATCCGCCGGCGGATCCGGGCTTGTCGACTCCGCCGTTCCCGTTGAAATCGGGATCGGAAGGGGAGTGCCCTTGTGGCTCGCTTGTCGGGGCGGGGCGATGCCCGTGCTCCTTCCACGAACCGGGGAAACCTGGCCGGTTCATTCCCCGCCCTGCGTTGTCCGGCGCCTTGGACTTTCCTTGCCCGCCGGCGCTCTCGCCCCGTACCCCCCGACCGTGCCGAGTCCCGTCCTCGGATGGCGCCGCCAGGGCCGCCGGCGCGCCAAGAAGCAGGATCAGCACCGCGATGAAGGGGACCAGGAAGGTCCTCGTCTTCACGGAGCTCCTCTCGATTGTCAAGGTCCACTGCGGACCGTACCGAATCCGCTTCGCTGTACTCCGCTGCGCCGATTCTAGAGTCCGGATCGACCCGTTCCCAGGCCGGGAAAAGCTGCCGGGGCCCCAGCCGTGCCCGCGAGGTAAAGTGCCCACTCAATGGGTGGACTGGTTGACTCCTGGCGCGACCGCGGATCCTTGATCGAGATCGACGGCCGGAAGATCTTCGTCGTGGACACCGGCTCCGGGCCCGACACGGTTCTGATCCTGCACGGCTTCCCCGGCTCGTCGTTCGACTGGCGCCGCGTCGTACCGCTGCTAGCGGAGCATGCTCGGGTCGTCGTCTACGACATGCTGGGGTACGGTCTCTCGGAGAAGCCGCTCGACGCAAAGCATTCGCTGTTCGAGCACGTGGATCTTGCCGAAGCCCTCGCGAAGACCCTCGACGTCTCGGCGTGCACGCTCGTGAGCCACGATATGGGCGACACGGTGGCGGCCGAGCTTATTCATCGATCGAACGCAGGCGAGTTGTCTTTCGCCATTGAGCGATCGATCCTCACGAACGGTTCGATCTTCATGCATCTGGTCCAGCTCTCCGCTGGACAGATGGCGCTGCTGTCGATGCCCGACGAGATCCTCCCAGAATCACTCCCGCTCGATGCGTTTCGGCCGGGACTCGCTGTGACCTTTTCAAACGAGCACGCCCCGTCCAACGAGGAGCTCGACGCCATGCTCGAGCTGATCGATCTGAACGACGGCAGCCGGCTGCTACCACGCCAGATCCGCTACGTCGAGGAACGCCGCGCCAACCAGCCGCGCTGGACGTCCGCGTTGGTCGATTATCCTGGCCCGATGACGGCGCTGTGGGGCGAGCAAGATCCCATCGCCGTTGTAGCGATGCCGCACCATCTCAATGAGATTCGTCCCGCCACCGAGGTGGTGACGTGGCCGGACGTCGGGCACTGGCCGTCTATCGAGGTCCCCGACCGGCTCGCCGCCGCGATCGCCGAACGCCTCTAGCAGGCCTTCGTCATGGGGGCGCTATCATCGGTGGTCGCGTGACCTCTTCCCCGTTCGCAGTCGAGCTCACCGGCGTCAGCCGGAGCTTCGGTCCCGTTCATGCTCTCGAGAACCTGACCTTCCAGGCGCGGCAAGGGACGGTCACGGCGTTGCTCGGACCCAACGGAGCCGGCAAGACGACGGCCGTACGAGTCATCACAGGCGCATTGAAGACGTCGCAGGGAACTGTGCGCGTGTTCGGGCTCGATCCGAAACGCCGCGGGGAGGATGTCCGCAAGCGATGTGGAGTCGTGGCCGCAAAGCCGGCGCTTTACGACCGCCTGACCGGCCGGGAGAACCTCAAGTACGCGGCGGAGCTATTCGAGCTGGGACCGCGCGCGCCGATAGTCGAAAGCGCGGCACGGTTCGGGATTGCGCAAGCGCTGGAATTGCGTGTCGGTGGCTACTCGACGGGCATGCGCACGCGCCTGGCGCTGGCGCGCGCCGTGCTTCACGATCCGGATCTCCTGCTGCTCGACGAGCCGACAGCCGGTCTGGACCCGGAATCATCCCGGCAGGTGCTCCACATGATCGACGAGATGGCCGAGGGCGGCAAGACGGTGATTCTCTGTACGCATTTGCTGCTCGAGGCCGAAGGGCTCGCCGATCAGATCGTCATCCTCGATCAGGGAAGCGTCTTGGTGTCGGGAACGGCCGGAGATCTCACCCGCCGCTTCTGGCCACACGTCGTCGTCCTCATCGACGCCGAAGATCGAGACTCGCTGGAGGCCGCGCGATCGCTCGCGGGCGTCGTTGGGTTCGAGCGCAACGGTCACGCCGTCGTCCGGCTCGACGATCTCGCACGTGTGCCGGATGTCATCGCACGCTTGAGTCGCAAGGGCGTTCGCTTGACGCGCGTCGAGCCCCGCATACCGACCCTGGAAGACCTGTACTTCGCCGTGCGACAGGAGCTGACCGGACGATGAACTGGCGCCGCACGTTGACGATAACGCGAGCAGATCTGCTCATGCTGGCCAAGAGCAGAGATTTCTGGATTCCCATGATGTTCATGGCCGCACTATTCTTCATCGTCATCCCGCTCTTTCTGCTCGGGGTGATCTCGAAGATCGGCAACGTCGAGGCCATCCAGCAGGTGAGCCAGGCAATCGACGCTCTGCCCGACCGCGCGAAGGCGCAAGCGCAGAGGCGTTGCTTGACGCCCGTGGGATGCACGTCGTATGCGCTGGCGGTCTACTTGTTCGCGCCGCTCGCGATCGTCGTGCCGCTGACGATCTCCACGGCCGTGGGAGCCACCACGATTGTCGGCGAGCGGGAGCGGGGGACCGGCGAGTTCCTCGCACATTCGCCCGCGAGCGAAACCGAGATCTACGCAGGCAAGCTGATCGCGAGCCTTCTGCCCGGGTATCTTACCACGCTGGTGGGGTTTGGGATCTACGCCGTCATCGTCAACACCATCGTCGGCCCCCAGGTCGGGGGGTGGTTCTTCCCCACCGCGGATTGGTGGATCTTGATGTTCTGGGTGGTGCCGCCGTTCATCGCGCTTGCGCTGTCGCTGGTGCTGCGCATGTCCGCGCGCGTGAAATCCTCGGCGGCCGCCCAGCAAGCATCGGGGTTGATCACGCTGCCGCTGATCATGCTGTCTTACGGCCAGTCGAGCGGCGCGCTGTTCGGGGCGTCGGCCAGCGGCTGGCTCGTGGGGACCGTGGCCTGGTGCGGCGCGTTGCTCGGCCTGATTCGCGGCCAGCACGCGCTGTCGCGAGAGCGCCTGCTCGGCGTGGACATAGGGCCGTAACCCGCTGGCGACACCGGGCCGGCGGCGGTAGCCTGCCGGGACGCGGGCGCGTAGCTCAGCGGGAGAGCGCTGCCTTCACACGGCAGAGGTCACAGGTTCAATACCTGTCGCGCCCACCGGTGTTTCCGCAGGTCACAGCGCGTGGGAGCCTCGCACGCCGGGCGGGGCCATAGTCTTGTACCGTCGTTGCACCGTCGTCGTGCCGCGAGTCGTGCGACCGGATGGGGAATTGACGCTGTTGTGGGCCTTCGGCACTCTAGGCAGCCTCTCATCCCCTCCGTTACAGTGAGGTCGTGGCGTGGGTCGACCCAAGCACCCTAGGAAGGAACTGGAAGCCGTCCTTCAGCTGGCCGAGAACGCCGGCTGGCGTGTTGAGAAGTCGCCACGCGGCTACTTCAAACTGATGTGCCCGTGTGCCGAAAAGCATATTAGGTGGGTGCACCTGACTCCCTCGAACCCGAACTACGGAAACGAGGCCTTGCGATGGCTTCAAAGGAAGGAATGCTGGCCAAGGTGAATAGGCACTACGTGGAGATGACGGGGCTGGTCGTCGACGACCAGCAGATGCCCTTGGACGCCGCGCATCTTGAAGAGCATCTCGATGAAGTGATGTCGGAGCTTCTCAAGCTGGATGTGCATGACCCTGCGGTCAGTGCAGCGGCCTCGAAGGGGCTTGTCGAAATCTCCGTTCAAGTTGATGCAGGGACCGTTGAGGATGCCTTCGTGGTGGGTTCGTCCGCGATTCGTACAGCGATCCACGCGGCGGGAGGTTCCACCCCTCATTGGGAGTTGCAGGTGCAAGGCGTGGCCAGCCGCCGGGCTGGCCTGGTCGACGCGTGAGCCCCCTAGCGTGCTCGCTGAATCAACTGTTCAAGGTTCCCTGTAACGCGCTCTTCTTCTGCCGGCAGGACGTGGCCGTCGCGATCGAACACAACTGAAACGCTCGTGTGGCCCGCTCGCCGAGCGATCTCCTTCGGCGACGCGCCCGCTGCGATCCACGGGGCGACGGGGAGGGCCGGGTGAAGGGGATCGCTCGGGACAACCTTTCGGGAGTGGCGGACATCTCCGTGGAGTTCAGGGACATCATCGGACGGCGGGTCGTCCGGCAGGCCATCTGTCCGCGCTGCAGCCAGACCCGCGCCTTCTGGAGGGTCCCGACGG
This sequence comes from Actinomycetota bacterium, assembly GCA_046713235.1. Lineage (GTDB taxonomy): Bacteria > Actinomycetota > AC-67 > AC-67 > AC-67 > JBKKBZ01. Next base: position 4,487 of record JBKKBZ010000052.1, read on the forward strand.
AGGGGATTCCCCAGGGGGTCTGGGCCGTCAAGGCGGTCGTCACCGACCTGGCCGACAACGAGGCAGGCCCGACCCCGTCGATGAGGATCATCATCACCTAAGGCACAAGAATCCCCCGCCCGGCCATCAAGGGAACCGGTCTGGCGCCCTGAGGTAACGCCTGAAGCGTGCCGTCCGTTTTCGCCGTAGGCCGCCCCGCGTCTGGATCTCACCGGTCTCGAGTTCTTGGGAACCGAGGGCGCGCACCTCTTGATGGACCTCGCCAAGGAGTGCGAGAAACAGCGCATCGGGCTGGAGGTGTGAGAATCTGCCTTCTTCCCGAGCAGCCGCTAAGCGGTTAGACGAACCACCGATACGCTCACATCTGGTCCAGCGTCAATCCGTCGAGGACCGAGTACCAGAGCGCTCCCCAAAACACCGCGCCTGCCCCCAACCCCAGCGAGAACGGCCAGAGAGCGCGCTTCTTAAGGGCCAGACCCGCGGCAAGCGCGCAGAGAGCCGCGACAGGAACCGCGATCTCGCCGCGCGCGGTTCCTGCGTGGAGGAAGGCAAGGATCTCGACGTAGAGGATCGAAAGGACGTGACCGAGCACCGCTGCCAGAAGAACGCCCGCTATGAGCAGACCGGCGCCGATCGCGGCGCGTCGTGCGCGACGCAGCGGCTCCATCTCGCCTGCATCCGTAGCCGTAGCCGGACTCTTCGACATGCCGGAGGGGTAGTGTACCCGCCTGAGGATGCGGGGAAAGGAGAGCAAGGTGAACCGGAGGCGGCGCTGGGTCCTCGGCATCGCCCTGCTTTCGCCGGCATGGTCGCCGCTCACCGCGCCGGCGCAAAGTCCCACTCCGGCGTCCGACTGGCAATCGGCCGTTCGCGGCCTCCTGACACAGCGCGCGGAGGCGGTGCAACGAGGTGACCTCCGCGCCTTTCTCGACACGATGAAGCTCGCCTCCCCGGAGTTCATCGGGGAACGTCGTACCTGGTTCGAGCGGCTGCGGAGACTACCGCTCGGCTCCTACACCCTGACCATGGACGCGGACGAGTTCGGCGATCTCGCGCGGCCGATCGACGTCGCGCGCTACGGCGGCGAGGTGCACGTCGTCCAGGTGAAAGAGCGGATCGGCTTCAAAGACTTCGACCGGGCGCCGTCGAACGAGGATCTCTACCTCACGATCCGCAGCACCGGCTCGGGATGGTCCATCGTGTCCGACACCGACCTGGAAGACATCGCGCTTCTATCGATGCGCAACATCTGGGAGTTCGGGCCGGTGGAGCACATCTCGCGCGACCGCGTCCTGGTGATGTTTCACCCGGCGCAGCGCACGGCGGCGCAGACGGTGCTGACCGAGTCCATCCAAGCGCGAGAATCGGCTCGCCGCACTTGGCCTTTCCCGTGGCGGGACCCGATCATCGTGATGATCCCCGGCACGGCCGACGAGCTGGCGCGGGTGCTCCAGACGCAGTTCGATCTCTCGGCCTTCGTGGCGTTTGCCGCCTCCAGCCTCGATCGCGAGCGCGGCTGGGCCCTGAGCGGGGATCGAATCTTTCTGCATACGCCGAACTACACCCGGTACGGCGGGGAGTTCCGGCGGCTCATCCTTCAGCATGAGTTCACCCACCTGGCGACGAGAGCCACCACCGGTCCCTACGTGCCGGCATTCATGGACGAGGGGACGGCCGTCTTCTACGGGGAGGGCGGCTCGGCGGCGCCTGCCTTGCGCGCGCGGATCAGGGGCGGGGCCTTCGACGGCAAGCTGCCCGAGGACTGGGTGTTTATCTCCGAGTCGCGCGAGGAGATCGATTTCGCCTACGAAGCGTCCACCTCGTTCATCGCCTACCTTGTCCGTCGATTCGGCCGCGACACCGGGGCACGCGCCTATACGTCGCTTGCCAGAGAAAACCCCATCGATGCGGGGACCTGGCGTTATCATCTGGATCGAGCCTTCCGTACCGCGCTTCGGGCAGGGTTCGAGGACGTCCAGCGCGGGTGGGCCGACAGCGTGCGCAAGGAGTTCGCGTGAACATAGAGTTGAGCGACGGCAGTCAGGTGGCGGTGGATTCCATCGAAGGGCGGCAGATCCTGCGCCACTCGACCGCGCACGTGCTGGCGCAGGCCGTCTGCGATCTGTTCCCCGGCGCGAAGTACGCGATCGGTCCGCCGATCGAGGACGGGTTCTACTACGACTTCGACGTCGGCCGGCCGTTCACGCCCGACGACCTCGACAAGATCGAGGAGCGCATGCGCGAGATTATTGCCGCCGGCCAGTCTTTCGTGCGTGAGGATCTCTCTCGCGAGGAGGCGCTCGAGCGCTTTGCCGATCAGCCGTTCAAAGTCGAGATCATCGAAGGGGTCGAAGAGTCTGAGGGGGCGGGTGGGCCCGTCATCAGTGTGTACCGCAACGACGGTTGGATCGATCTGTGCCGGGGACCGCACGTGGCCGACACTAAGCGGATCCCGGCGTTCAAGCTCCAGCGGATCGCCGGCGCGTACTGGCGGGGCGACGAGCACAGGCCGATGCTCCAGCGCATCTACGGCACCGCTTGGGAATCGCGGAAGGCGCTTGCCGTCCACCTAGTGCGGCTGGAGGAAGCAGCCAAGCGCGACCACCGCAAGCTCGGCCGTGAGCTCGACCTGTTTTCATTCCCCGAAGAGCTGGGGGGAGGACTCCTCGTCTGGCATCCGAAGGGCGGCCAGTTGCGCAAGACCCTCGAGGACTACGCCCGCGAGGTAACGCTCGCACGCGGTTACGTGCCCGTCTATACGCCCCACCTGGCCAGGTCGGAGCTTTGGGAAACCAGCGGCCACCTCCGGCAGTATCGGGAGAACATGTACCCGCCGATGGAAGCCGACGGCGGTGAATACTTCGCCAAGCCGATGAACTGCCCGTTTCACGTGCTGATCTACAAGGCAAGAACCCGGTCGTACCGCGATCTTCCGCTGCGACTCTTCGAGCTGGGGACCGTGTACCGGCACGAGCGGGCCGGCGTGCTCCACGGCCTGTTGCGCGCGCGGGGATTCACCCAGGACGATTCGCACATCATCTGCCGGCCCGATCAGCTCGTCGGCGAGATCCTGGCAGTGATGGATCTCACGTTCGAAATTCATTCCACACTGGGCTTCGGGGAACCGGTCATCGAGCTTTCCACCAAGCCGGGAAAGGCGATCGGCGACGAGGAGATGTGGTCACGCGCCATCGACGCTCTGCGCCAAGCTCTCGACGCCGGCGGCCGGGAGTACCGCGTGGCCGAGGGCGAGGGCGCCTTCTACGGACCGAAGATCGACATTCATTTCGCCGATGCCATCGGCCGGCTGTGGCAGCTGACTACGATTCAGGTGGACTTTGCCCTGCCGGAGGCGTTCGAGATGGAGTATGCAGGCGAAGACAACGCGCGGCATCGGCCGGTGATGATCCACCGGGCGATCTTCGGGTCGGTCGAACGCGTTACCGGTGTGCTCATAGAGCACTACGCCGGAGCGTTCCCTCTCTGGCTTGCGCCGGTCCAGGCCGTGGTTGTGCCGATCGCCGACCGGCACCTCGACGGCGCGGAGAAGATTGCCAACGCTCTTCGCGAAGCCGGGATTCGGGTTGAGGTCGATGCGTCGGGTCACGACACGATGCAGGCCAAGATCCGTCACGCCGAGATGGCAAAGGTGCCCTACATCCTCGTCGTCGGGGACAAGGAGATCGAGGGTGGAACCGTTGCGGTTCGCGAACGAGGGCAGAAGCCGCGCTTCGGAGTCTCCGTCGAAGAATTTCTCTCCACGGCGTCCGAGCGGGCTCTCGCCCGCTCCCGCTGATGGAGCGGCTCTGGACCCCCTGGCGGATGGAGTACATCAAGAGCACCGAGCGTCAGGAAAACTGCATCTTCTGCGACCTTCCGGTTTCAGGCGATGATGTCGAGGCGCTCATTCTTGCCCGTGGCGAGCATGCGTTCGTCATCATGAACAAGTACCCGTACAACTCGGGCCATCTCATGGTGGCCCCTTTTCGACACGTGCCCGATCTCCGCGAGGCCGCAGCCGATGAGCTCGGCGAGATCATGGCGTGGACGCAGCGCTGCATGGCCGCGCTCGAGGCCACTATGCGGCCGCACGGCTACAACGTAGGGGTCAACCAGGGCCGCGTCGCCGGCGCCGGCATCGAGGGGCACGTTCATTTCCATGTGGTCCCACGCTGGGGCGGAGACACCAACTTCATGACCACGGTCGCCGAGGTGAAGGTGCTGCCGGAGTCTCTGGGTCAAACCTACGAAAGACTGCAGCCGCACCTGCGCGCCTGAAGTCCGTCTTGTCCGGGCCTTTGGGGCGCACGGGCCCAACAAGACACGGGTCCCGCGTAGTCCTATCGAACCACCTCGAATCATCCCGTCGGGGCATACCCGCCAATAGTGGTCGGTGCGACGATTGTTCCGGCACACGACGAACGAGGTGACGACATGGACGCGATCCGAACGAAGTGCCCCACCTGCGGCGAGGTGGAGGTTTCGACCGACCGATTCGAGTTGCGGTGGTGCTCGCACGCGCCGATGTCGACCTATCAGTTCAGTTGCCCCCGCTGCGGCGAAGACGTGACCAAACCGGCCGACGAGCGTGCTGCGCAGCTCCTCATCGCTGGGGGCGTCACTCCGAAGTTCTGGCACATCCCCCGGGAGGCGCTCGAAGACCACGACGGTCCGGATCTGACCCTGAACGACCTCATCGACTTTCACGAGGAGATCCTGCGGGAGGACTGGTTCCAGCGTCTGCTGGGCATGGTGCCCCCGAGTGCGACCACCGCCCGGAGGCACGTGCGCCCCGGGCGCACCGCCTGAGCGGTTACTTCTTTTCCGCCTCTTCCTTGGCTTTCTGAGCCTCGGCCACAACCTTTTCCTGCACGTGAGAAGGCGCATCTTCGTAATGGCTGAAGGACACCTTGAACGTACCGCGCCCCCCGGTCTTCGATCGCAGATCGATTGTGTACCGCAGCACCTCTGCCTGAGGGACTTTGGCTTTGATGCTCGTCCAGCCGCGCCCGAGCGGCTCCGTGCCTTCGATGCGCGCGCGCTTGGACGAAAGGTCGCCCATGATGTCGCCGACGGCGTCTTCGGGGACGAGTACGGAGAGATCCACGATCGGCTCCAGCAAGACGATCGAGGCCTCGCGGCACGCATCCTTGAAGGCGAGGCTTCCGGCGACCTGGAAGGCGATGTCGGATGAGTCCACCGGGTGAAACTTCCCGTCGTAGAGTTTCACCTTCACGTCCGCGACCCGATAGCCGGCGAGCGCGCCTTCCCCCAGCACCTTACGTACGCCCTTCTCGACGGAGGGAATGAAGTTGTGCGGAATCGCCCCGCCGACGATGGCGTTCTGGAACTCGAAGCCCCCCCCGCGCGGCAGCGGTGACACCTCGAGCCAGCACACCGCGTACTGGCCGCGGCCTCCGGATTGCTTGACGTGGCGTCCCTGCGCGCTGGCCTTGCCGCGGATGGTCTCGAGATATCCAACGCGTGGGGGGAACATCTGCACTTCGACATGCTGGCGCGCAAGGCGCTCGACGATGATCTCCAGGTGCGTTTCACCCATTCCCTTGAGGAGAGTCTGATGCGTATCCGGATTGCGCTCGACATGAACGGTGGGATCTTCGGAGACGAGTCGCTGCAGAGCCGTTGAGAGTTTGTCCTCGTCGCCCTTGGTCTTCGGCTCGATCGCGGCCGCGAGCAGGGGCTCGGGGAATTCGATGCTCGGAAGCACGAAGGCATCGCCCTTTGCGGTCAAGGTGTCGCCGGTCTGGGTTCCGGTCAGTTTCGCCACCGCACCGATGTCACCGGCGATGACCTCCGTGAGCTGTTCCTGAGTCTTCCCTCGCATCGTGAAGACCTGGCCGATGCGCTCATCCACTTTGCGCGAGGTGTTGTAGACCGTCGCGTCCGGACGAAACGTGCCGCTGACGACGCGGAAATAGGTGATCCGGCCCACGTAGGGGTCGGACAATGTCTTGAAGACGTGGGCGGTCAGCGGACCGGAGGAATCGGTCGGGCGCTCGGACCCATCCACACCCACCGCCGGTGGCCGGTCGGCCGGGGATGGGAGTTCCTCGACGATGAAATCGGCCAGCAAATCAACCCCGATGCCCTTGGTCGCCGAGACGCACAGCACCGGCGCGGCCACCCCCTGGGCGATGCCGCGCGCGAGGAACGTGGCAATTTCTTTCGGCTCGATCGTCCCGCCCTCCAGGTACCGTTCCATCAGCGCGTCGTCGGCTTCGACGACCGCCTCGACGAGCTTTTCGTGAAGCGGCGCTTCATCGCCAATCAGCTCGGGAGGGATGGCCCCGATGACGGGTGAGCCCCCGTCGTAGGTCACCGCGTTCTCATCAAGAAGGTTCACAACCCCCCGAAATGACGCCTCCTCCCCGATGGGCAAGTGCAGCGGAGCAACCTTGGTCCCGAACACTCGGGATAGCTCGTCCAGGGTTCGAGAGAACGACGCCCGCTCGCGGTCGAGCTTGTTGATCACGATCGCACGGGGAACCTTGAGCATCTCGGCGAGATCCCACGCAGCTCGTGCCTGGACCTGGACACCGTCTACGGCCGATACCACGATGATGACCGCGTCGGCCGCGCGTATGCCGGCCTCGGCCTCTCCCGCAAAGTCCGCATAGCCCGGTGCATCGAGAAGGTTGACCTTGCGGTCTTTCCATTCGAACGGCGCGAGCGCGAGCTGAATAGAGATCTGGCGCTTGATCTCGTCGGGGTCGAAGTCGGTAACTGTGTTTCCGTCTTCCACCCGCCCCATCCGATTGATGGCGCCGGCGGCGTTCAGAAGAGCTTCGGCGAGCGTCGTCTTTCCGGTCCCGCCGTGTCCAACGAGCACGACGTTGCGGATCCGATCGGTGGGGTAGGTCTTCACGATTCTCCTCCGGATCGCTGGTTGCCTCGCGTCCCATCGGAGAGCCCTGAGCCGCCGCCGACACGAGGGACGCGCATCATAGCAAGGCCCTTTGCGCGCCGGTCCGGCGGCTATGCTGGATGCCGATGTACCGAGCGCACGATCTTGCGACCGCAGTTGCATGGGCCGGTCTTTCGGCGGGGGCGTGCATCGGGATCCTTTTTGCCGACGGCGGGCCGGCGCCCATCCTGGTCGCCGGGGGCGCCGTTGTTGGGTTTGCCGCAGGACGGCGCACCCGGGCTTGGCCCGGCCTCGTCGCGGCCACGATAAGGCGAGCGGCGGATGCCGGAGTCCTTGCCGCAGTGACCTGGCATTTGGCCTTGGATCATTCCGACGGCGCCGGGGCTGCTCTCGGGACGGCCGCCGTTGCGCTCGGAGTGCTCGCGTCCTACGTGGGCGTTCGTGCGCGCTCCCTCGGGATCGACGTGTCGCAGGAACGACCCGCGGAGCATGGGGCGCGACTGCTGATCCTCGCTGCAGGACTTGCCTCGGGGCAATGGACCGCCGGCCTCGCAGGCGTCGTCACGTTCGACGCTGCCCGGGCGTTGGTTCGCGGTATGCGCGCGTGGCGGCTTGCGGAGGGCCGGCGTGTCTGAGACTGCGCACTCGCCGACCGAAGAGGATGTGCGCATCAAGATCGTCGGCGCGGGCTACCGTATGGCCTGGTTCCTGTCGCGCATGGTGCCGGAGCGCTGGGCCGTGAGAGCCTTCGACAAGATCTCGCTCCGTTCGTGGAAACGAAACCACGAACGTCGCAGAAGGCTGGCGCACAATCTGGCGCAGATTCTGCCTGCCGGCCACGATATCGATGCCGCAACACGGGAGGCGTTTCGCTGGTACGGACGGTATTGGCTGCAGACGTTCCGGATGCAGGACCTGAGCTCTGCCGAGCTGAACAGGCGTTTTTCCATCGACGGCATCGACCACATCGAGAAGGCGTATGCCGCCGGATCCGGCGCTGTGTTCGCGACGATGCATCTTGGGAACTGGGATGCCGGCGGGCGTTGGTTCAGCGAGCGCTGGCCGCTTGCCGTCGTCGTCGAAGTGCTTCGTCCTCGTGCGCTCTTCGAGCGATTCGTTGCCCACCGGAGGGCGCTGGGGATGGAGATCATTCCCCTGATCCGGGGAGGCGATGTTACCGCGGCATGCTTGCAGGTTCTGGCCGAAGGCCGGTTTCTTGCACTGGTTGCCGATCGTGATCTCTCGGGCAGCGGAATCGAAGTCGAGATGTTCGGGGGGCGCGCCAAGCTTCCGCCGGGTCCGGCTGTTCTGGCGCTTAGGAGTGGCGCGCCGTTGATCCCCGCAGTGATTTACATGAACGAGGACGGAACCTGGTCCACTCGTGTTTTGGAGCCCGTGACCACCGGTGCGGGGCAAGGAGTGGGATCAACGACGCAGGCGCTGGCGAGGTCGTTTGAGCAGCTTGCCGCTTCATCTCCGACCCAATGGCACGCGATGTTCCAGCGCTACTGGCTCGATCCATGAGGATCGCCATCGTCTGCCCGTACTCGTGGAGCGTGCCGGGCGGCGTCGCGAACCACGTAGCTGCTCTCGCCGGGCGCCTTCGGCAGCGGGGCCACACCGTGCTCGTGCTGACCCCCGCGGACGGCCCGACACCTCCGGGAGTGACCGGCGTCGGGCGCTCGATTCCCGTCCGGTACAACGGTGCGATCGCCCGAATCGCATTCGGGCCGCGGGTCGCCGCCCGGATTCGCAGAGCGCTGCGCGGATTCTCGCCCGACCTAGTTCACGTCCACGAGCCTTTTTCGCCGAGCACCGGACTGCTGGCGGCTGCTTTTTCGCCGGCACCCGTGGTCGCGACCTTTCACGTGGCCCTGGCGACCGGCCGGGCGTATCGGATGGCGGCCCCGGCTCTCAAACCCCTGTGGCGTCGCTTTGCCCTCCGCATTGCTGTTTCAGAGGAGGCTCGCCGCACCGTCGAACGGGCGATGGGGCCGGGCGTCAGGATCATTCCAAACGGTATCGAGCTCGAGCGCTTCAGCAGCGTGGGGCCGGCGCCGGACTCGCCGTCGATCCTGTTCGTCGGCCGACTCGAGCGCCGAAAAGGCGCGGGGGTCTTGCTCGAGGCGTTGCCCTGGATAGTCGAACAGGTTCCCGAGGCCCAGGTGACGATCGTGGGCGAAGGCCCCGAACGCCCGGCGCTTCAGTCGGCGGCCGGATCCCTTCCGGTGCGATTCGTCGGCTCACAAGACCCGGAGGGGCTCGCCGCCCGAATGGAGGACGCGGCAATCGTGTGCGCGCCGTCACTTGGAGGAGAGAGCTTCGGCATCGTTCTTCTGGAAGCGATGGCCGCGGGCCGCCCGGTCGTGGCAGGTGCGATACCCGGCTACGCGGCCGTTCTTCGTGGGGGAGAAGACGGGGTACTGGTGCCGCCCGGAGATGCGAAGGCCCTAGCCGGAGCGCTCATCGATCTTCTCAACGATCCCGCCCGCAGGCACGCTTTTGCGACCGGCGGTCCGGAGCGCGCGAGACGGTACTCTTGGGACGTGGTTGCCGCAGAGATCGAAGATGCCTATCGGGAAGCCCTCGGCGGCGATCGTTGACGCGCCCTGCGGGTCAACCTACGATGCCCCGTTGCCATGTCGGTCGGGCTGATCATCTTCCTCGCGGTGGCCGGTGCCCTCGTGCTGTACGGCATTGTCACCTTCAACCGACTCGTGGCCCTGAAGAATCGCGTCGCGGAGGCGTGGGCCCAGATCGACGTTCAGCTTCGGCGGCGATACGACCTGGTCCCGAACCTCGTGGAGACGGTGAAGGGATACGCCGAGCACGAGCGGGCGCTCTTCGAGCGCGTTTCCGAGGCGCGATCAGGCGCGATCCAGGCGAAGGGCGTCGGCGAGCAGGCACAAGCCGAGAACATGCTCACCGGAGCTTTGCGCCAGCTCTTCGCGGTGGCGGAGGCCTATCCAATCCTGCGGGCCAACGAGAACTTCCTTGCCCTGCAAGAGGAGCTGACCGCGACAGAGGGACGGATTGCCTTCGCACGGCAGTTTTACAACGACACCGTGCGGGGCTGGAACACGATCATCGCCCAGTTTCCGCCCAACATTATCGCCGGGATGCGAGGAGACAAGCCGGCCGAATACTTCGAGATCGAGGAAGCCGCGACCGGACCGGTTCAGGTACAGTTCTGAGGTCGGCGGGGACCGCCGTTCGGGCGCCCGAGAGGGTGCTCTTCCTTGTGCGGTGCCTAGGGGGAACATGAACCCATGTACGACCTGATCACGAAAAACGTTCGGAAGTCTTGGATGCTCATGAGCGTGTTCATCCTGGTCTTCCTCGCGATCGGATACGGGATTGGGACGGGGTTCGGAAACGGAATCGTGGGAGCAACCGCTCTCGGCCTCCTCGCCGTGCTGATGGCGACGTTCAGCTACTACTCCGGCGACCGCATGATTCTTGCGGTAAGCCGCGCACGAGAGGTCTCGGCCCAAGACGAGCCCAGGCTTCACAACCTCGTGGAAGGCCTGTGCATCGCAGGAGGAATGCCGAAGCCCCGAGTCTTCGTGATCGAAGACCAAGCCCCCAATGCGTTCGCAACCGGCCGGGATCCGGAGCATGGGAGCATCGCGGTGACCCGGGGGCTGATGGAGAGAATGAATCGAATCGAGCTCGAAGGTGTCGTGGCGCACGAGCTCGGACATGTTAAGAACCGCGACACGCGGGTAATGATCATCGCTGCCACCCTTGTAGGGGTCATCGTGCTCATCGCCGACTGGATGCTTCGCTCCATTTTTTGGGGCGGGAGTCGCCGTGGAGGAAGCCGGGACGGCGCCGCGGTGTTCTTCCTCGTGGGCCTGGTTCTCGCCATTCTGACGCCGTTCGCCGCCGCCGCGCTGCAGGCGGCCGTTAGCCGCCGCAGGGAGCAGCTCGCCGATCTCACCGGCGTCGCGCTCACGCGCTATCCGCCGGGCCTCATCGATGCGCTGAAGAAATTGCGCCAGGACCAGACCGTCGTGCGTTCTGCCAGCCGGGCCACCGCCGCGCTGTGGATCGAATCACCATTGCAACGAGAGCATGGGGTCGCGGGCTGGTGGAACCGGCTGTTCGACACCCATCCGTCTCTCGATGATCGAATTCGAGTCTTGGAGGAACTCTAGATGCGACGAAAGCTTGCCCTCATGGCCCTGATCGTCATCGCCCTCGCTGCGTGCGGGGGAGGCGGCAAGAAGTCGAAGAAGGCCACGTCCTCGCCGTCTCCGCCGCCGCCCCCCCGGTCGTTCCTTACCGGTCTCATCGTCGCCGATGCGGCTGTGCTGGGGCGTCCGGTCGTGGCCGTAAAAGTCGAGAATTCGATCAACTCGCGTCCGCAGTCGGGACTGAATGCGGCGGACATCGTGTACGAGGTGATCGCCGAAGGCGGGATTACGCGATTCATGCCGCTCTACCAGTCGCAGGATCCCGGGGACATCGGACCGGTGCGGAGCGCGCGCCTGGTAGACCCGGATATCCTCGTCGAGTACAGAGCCGCGCTTGCCTACTCCGGCGCCCATCCGATCGTGGAATCGGCACTCGAGCGCTCCAATCTCGTGCTTCTGTCATACGGGCGGTATCCGAACGCGTTTCGACGAACCTCGAGGCCGGCGCCGCACAACGTATTCACGACGCTGCGGAATCTGTATGGGGTGCTGGGCAAGCGGGGAACCTTGCCACCCCAAGACCTCTTCGCGTTCGAAGAGCACCCGCCTGCGCTTGTGGGCGGGACTCCGACCGGGACTCCGGCCGCCACGGCGTCGGCGTCTCCAACGGGATCCCCGAGCCCGGCGCCCTCGCCGATCGCCGTCCCGCGCAACCACATTCGGATTCCGTTCTCTTTCTCGCAGACCTCGATCTGGAAATACGACAAGGGCAAGGACGAGTACCTCCGCTGGCAGGGCGACGCACCACACAAGCTCACCGATGGTTCCCAGGTGTCGTCGCGGAACGTGCTGCTGTTGTTCGTCGAGATCGGAGAGTCCAGGATCGTCGACGCCGCCGGAAACAAGTCGCCGGAGATCAAGGTCGTAGGCGAGGGAAAGCTGGTGCTGTTCCGAAACGGGCTTCGCGTCTTGGGCACGTGGAAGCGGTCTGCGGTGTCGGGTCGAACGTCCATGCTCGACGAGAACGGCAACCCGATCTTGCTCGCGCCGGGACGCACCTGGATCGAGCTCGTTCCGATGGACGTGGACGCTTCGAGCAGCTGACCGGCTTATCCCGTGGCTGCTCCCTGCCGGGCAGCGATATCATCGAGGGTGTTATCGCTGTTCAGCGCCGGATATCCGGCCGACACCGGGAGCGCCCGATGAGTCCAGATCCGATCGAATCCCGAGGGACCGACACCGTGAAGCGCGGCCTCGCCGAGATGCTCAAGGGCGGGGTCATCATGGACGTAACCACGCCCGACCAGGCGAAGGTCGCCGAGGAGGCCGGGGCCTGCGCCGTCATGGCGCTGGAACGCGTGCCGGCCGATATCCGCTCCGAAGGTGGCGTGGCCCGGATGGCCAACCTGCGGATCATCGAGGAGATCATGGAGTGCGTCACGGTCCCGGTGATGGCGAAATGCCGGATCGGCCACTTCGTCGAGGCGCAGATCCTCCAGGCCGTCGGCGTCGACTATATCGACGAGAGCGAAGTCCTCACCCCGGCCGACGAGGCGCACCACGTCGACAAGCACGACTTCACGGTGCCCTTCGTGTGCGGCGCGACGAACCTCGGGGAAGCGCTTCGGCGAATCGGGGAAGGCGCCGCCATGATCCGGTCGAAGGGCGAGGCCGGCACCGGCAACATCGTCGAAGCCGTCCGGCACCTGCGCGCCATCGTGGGGGATTTGCGCCGCCTCACCGTGGCCGGTGCGGATGAGCTCATGTCGGCGGCGAAGGAGCTTCGGGCACCGGTCGATCTCGTTCGAGAGGTAGCCGCGTCCGGCAGGCTGCCGGTCGTGCTCTTCTGCGCCGGCGGCGTGGCAACTCCCGCCGACGCGGCGCTGGTCATGCAACTTGGGGCCGAGGGCGTGTTCGTGGGCTCGGGCATATTCAAGAGCGAGGATCCGGCCGGCCGCGCCAGGGCGGTAGTCGAGGCGACGACGTTCTTCAACGACCCGGACGTTCTCGCCAAGGTGACACGCGGTTTGGGAGAGCCGATGCGGGGCCTCGACGTGCGAACGATGTCGGAGAACGACCGCCTGGCCGGCAGGGGATGGTAGGCACCACGCCGACGGTTGGGGTGCTCGCCCTCCAGGGCGATTTCGAGGCACACGCGTTGATGTTGCGCAGGGCCGGCGCCGGTGCGGCTGAGGTTCGGACCGCCGCCGAGCTGCACGGCGTTGATGCACTCGTAATCCCCGGCGGAGAGTCGACCACGATTGGAGCGCTCGCGGAAAAGCACGATCTGATCGAGCCCATCCGGAAGCGCGCGGCCGACGGTATGCCGGTCTTCGGAACGTGTGCGGGATTGATCTTGTGCGCGACCAGGGTCGCCGACGGGGAACAGCCGTTGCTCGGGCTGGTGGACATTGGGGTGAGGCGCAACGCATACGGACGGCAGGCTGACTCGTTCGAAACCGAGCTCACATTCCGGGGACTGGCCGCGCCTCTGCACGGCGTGTTCATCCGCGCGCCGTGGATCGAGGAGGTCGGATCCGGGGTGGAAGTCTTGGCGGAGTACGATGGGCGCCCGGTCGCCGTGCGCCAGGGGAGGGTGACCCTGACGGCCTTTCATCCTGAGCTCGCCGGGGACGACCGGTTGCACTGCGCCTTCGTCGAGGAGATCTGAGATGGGCGGCCACTCACACTGGAAGGGCATCAAGGAAAAGAAAGGAAAGGCCGACGTCGCACGGGGAAAGCTGTTCGCCAAGCTGCTACGCGCGATCGAAATCTCGGCGCGACAGGGGGATGCAAACCCCGACAACAATCCGACACTTGCCGACGCCGTCCAGCGTGCCCGGGACGCCAGCGTGCCGAAGGACAACATCGAGCGCGCCGTGAAGCGGGGCTCAGGTGAGGGCGGAGGAGCGAACTTCGAGACGGTCTTTTACGAGGGGTATGCATCGGGCGGAGTGGCCGTGCTGGTCGAAGCCCTGACCGACAACCGCAATCGGACCTCGCAGGATCTTCGCTCGTATTTCAACAAGTTCGGCGGGAACATGAGTGAGCCGAACAGCGTGCGATGGATGTTCGACAAGCGTGGCATCGTGGTGGTGAGAAAAGAAGGGGTCGACGAAAACCAGTTGATGGAGACCGCGCTCGAGGCGGGAGCCGACGACGTCCGCGATGCGGGAGACGAATTCGAGGTCGTCGGGGAGCAGGCGTCGTTTCCCGGGATACGCTCCGCCATCGACGGCGGTGGCTTTCCCGTGGTCTCGGCGGAGGTCACTATGGTGCCGCAAAACACGGTGGCGGTGGAAGGGTCCGACGCGAAGCAGGTTCTCCGGCTCGTCGAGGCGCTGGAGGATCACGACGACGTGCAGGCGGTCTACGCGAATTTCGACATCCCCGAAGCGGTCTTCGCCGAGGTCGGCTGAGCCGGCCCCCCGGCGTCCTTGAAGGACCTCAAGCCGCAGGTTAGAGTCGTCCTTGGCGTACATATGTTCGGATGGAGGCCGTCGTGCGGGTGATCGGGATCGACCCGGGGCTGACGCGCCTGGGTTTCGGCGTGGTCGAGGAGACCCACGGCGGGCTGTCGGCGATCGCCCACGGCACCATTCGCGCGGAGGGTCCTACCGCGGCCGACCGCCTGGCCGAGATCGGGACGGAAATTGCCGGTCTGCTCGACGAGCACCGCCCCGAGGCAGCCGCGGTCGAACGGCTGTTTCTAAACAGAAACCGTCGCACGGCGACGCGGGTTGGGCAGGCCAGCGGGGTGGTAATCGCCGCGTTGGCCGCGCACGGTCTTGCCGTTCACGAGTACGGCCCGATGGAGGTGAAGAGCTCGCTTACGGGATACGGCGGGGCGTCGAAGGAGCAGGTGACGTACATGGTGTGCGCGCTCCTCCGGCTCAACGTTCGCCCCGACAGCGCCGACGCGGCCGATGCCTTGGCGGTCGCGATTTGCCACCTTCATTCGCGCCGGCTCAAGGAGGCGACCCGATGATCGCGACCGTGACCGGCCGCTTGACCGAGGTGCTGGCCGACGGTGCCGTCGTGGACGTCGGCGGGATCGGTTACCGGGTGTTCATGTCTTCCTCCGCGGTGGCGAGGCTGCCGCGGCGCGGCGACAAGCTTTCCTTGCACACCCATCTTCACGTTCGCGAGGATGCCCTGACAATGTTCGGGTTTACAGGTGCGGAGGAGCGGGACCTGTTCGAAGTCCTCATCGGGGTCAACGGCATCGGGCCGAAGAACGCGCTCGCGATTCTGGGCGCCAACTCTCCGGAGGCTCTCCGCCGCTCGGTCGTCGCCGAAGACCTCGCCGCTCTGACCTCGGTGCCGGGCATCGGCAAGAAGACCGCGGCGCGGCTCGTGCTCGAGCTAAGGGAGAAGCTGGCGCTTCCGGATCTTGACCAGGTCCCGGGAGCGACTCCGACTTCGCGCGCCCGCATGGCGGAGGTGCGCGACGCGCTGCTGCATCTGGGCTATACGGCGTCGGAGGCACGGGAGGCGATGATCCGGCTCGACGCCGAAAACGATGAAAGTGTCGAAGATCTGCTCAGATATGCCCTCAAGGAGCTGGCCGGCTCGGGCAACGGGAGGCGGTCGTGACGGAGCTTCTCGACGGCACCCAAGCGCCGGAAGAGCGGGATTTCGAGGCGGCGCTTCGTCCGCGCAGCCTCGACGAGTTCATCGGTCAAACGCGCGCGAAGGATCAGCTCGCGGTGATTCTCGATGCGGCAAAGCGACGCGGCGGTGCGCCCGATCACATCCTCTTCAACGGCCCGCCGGGCCTGGGGAAGACCTCTCTGGCGCACATCGTCGCCTTCGAGATCGGCGTGAGCCTGCGACCGACGAGCGGTCCGGCCCTGGTGCGGGCCGGGGATCTGGCGGCAATCCTCACGAATCTCGAACCCGGAGACGTCCTGTTCATCGACGAGATCCATCGCCTGCCGCGCCCGGTGGAAGAAGTGCTCTACCAAGCGATGGAGGACTTCCAGCTCGACGTGATGATCGGCAAGGGTCCGTCGGCGCGCAGCATCCGCATCGACCTGCCGTCGTTCACCCTGATCGGCGCCACCACGCGACAGGGACTGCTGACGAGTCCGTTGCGGGATCGCTTCGGGTACGGCGCGCGCCTGGACTACTACACCACCGACGAGCTTTGCGACATCGTGCACCGCAGCGCGCGGGTGCTATCGATCCCCGTGACCGACGACGGCGCGGCCGAGATTTCCAGCCGCTCGCGGGGGACCCCTCGGATCGCCAACCGCTTGCTGCGCCGCGTCCGCGACTTCGCGGAGGTCAAGGCCGATGGGACGGTGACCGTGGTGGTGGCCCAGGATGCGCTCGCGATGTTCGACATCGACGAGCTCGGCCTCGACAAGCTGGATATGGCCGTCCTGCGCACGATCGTGGACAAGTACCGGGGCGGCCCGGTCGGGATCACGACCCTGGCGGCGAGCCTGTCCGAAGAGGTGGACACGCTGGAGGACGTGTGCGAGCCGTTCCTGCTCCAGATCGGCTTCCTGCAGCGCACTCCACGCGGTCGTGTGGCCACCGATCTGGCATTCGCCCATCTCGGGGTCGAGCGGCCCGGCTCCTCGGCGCGCCTGTTGTAGCGGCGCTGCGTTGCGCCCCCGGAGGGCCGCTCCTAGTATTTCCGAGGCCTCGGCCCGGACAG
The DNA here is from genome assembly GCA_046713235.1 of Actinomycetota bacterium. Classification (GTDB taxonomy): domain Bacteria; phylum Actinomycetota; class AC-67; order AC-67; family AC-67; genus JBKKBZ01. The sequence goes on from JBKKBZ010000052.1 coordinate 21,180, forward strand.
CGGGCCGATCTCTCCAGGAGCGTCGATGATCCTTAACCTGCTTGCTCAGGCATCACCCACCACGAGCCCGGCACCCGCCGGCGGGGCAGGGAGCTTCATCATCCTGATCCCGCTGTTCGCGATCCTGTATTTCCTGATGATCCGCCCTCAGAAGAAGGCGCGGGCGGCGCAGTTGGAGCTCACCCGATCGGTCGAGATCGGCGACGAGGTCGAGACCGTCGCGGGGATGTACGGCAAGATCGCGCGCGCCGACGACCAGACGCTGTGGGTCGAGTTGGCGCCGGGCCTCACCGTTCGGATGTCCCGTGGCGCGATCCGCCGGAAGATCCTCCCGGACGTCCCGGACAACGCGTGAGCACCAGCCAGCCACCCCCGAGGCCGTCGCGCATCTACCATGCCGGGTTATGCGCGCGCCCCGCTGCGCACCCTGAGACGAGGAACGCCTGATGGCCGCACAGAAGGGTCGTTACACCCGCAGCCTCATCCTGATCGCAGTGCTGATCGGCGCGGTCTGGGGTGGAGGCGTGTACGGACACTCGCGCGAAGTCAACGATGCCCGGAAGGAGTGCGAGGCGCGCAACCCGAAGCCGACGCCCTCACCGACCCCGAGCCCGACGGGCTCGCCCACCGCGAGTCCCACGCCGACCACGACGCCATCTCCCTCGCCCTCGGTGAGTCCCAGCGCCGCCGCCAAGGCCGTCGAGTGCGACGACCCGACCGTGATCAGGCTCGGTCTCGACCTTCAGGGCGGCATCTCCGTCGTGCTCGCGCCCGCGGACGCCGCCGCGACCGTGGACGCAGGATCGCTCGCCAAGGCTCGCGACATCATCGCGCAGCGCGTCGACGCCCTCGGCGTCGCGGAGCCCGACATCACCGTGCAGGGCAACAACATCCTCGTGCAGTTGCCGGGCATCAAGGACCAGAAGAAAGCATTGGACCTGATCGGGACGGTTGCGAAGCTGTCCTTCCGACCGGTGCTCGGCGGCCTGAACCCCGGGCAGCCGCCGCCGCCCAACATTTCCATCCCGAAGTGTGATGACCCCAGCACCTATCCGAAGGACGACCCCAAGAAAGAGCTCGTGATGTGCGTGCACGGGCGCGATCAGGCGGGCGGGGATACCGACCGCTCGACCTGGGGTCTGCTTGCGCTCGGTCCCGTCGCGCTCAGCGGCGAGGACGTGGCCGGCGCGGACGCGACATTGCCGGCAGGCTCCCCGGACTGGCAGGTCGACCTGCGACTGACCAAAGCAGGCGACAAGAAGTTCACCGACGTCACCGGCAAGCTCGCGTGCAACCAGGCCGGCGATTCCAAGCGTGAGCTCGCGATCGTGCTCGACTCCGTGGTCGAGTCACACCCGCAGATGGGCGAAGAGGTCCAGTGCAACCAGGGCATCGCCGGTGGCACCGCGCAGATCACCGGCGGGTTCGGCGAGAAGGACGCGAAGGACCTCGCGCTCGTGCTGAAGTACGGCGCGCTGCCGATCGAGCTCAAGCCGCTCACCACCACGACGGTGTCGCCGACGCTCGGTCGCGACTCCCTGCGTGGGGGCCTTTACGCCGGCGTGATCGGTCTGGCGGTCGTGTTCCTGTACGTGTTGCTGTTCTACCGAGCTCTCGGGTTGATCATCTGGGTCGGCATCGCGATCCACGCCGCGCTCACGATGGGCGTGATCGTCCTGCTCGGGCAGACCGCAGGGTTCGCGTTGTCGCTGGCAGGTATCGCCGGTTTGATCGTCTCGCTGGGTATCGCCGCCGACTCCTTCATCGTGTACTTCGAGCGGATCAAGGACGAGGTGCATCAAGGTAAAACCGTGCGCGCATCGGTGGATCGCGCCTGGGCGAGCGCCTGGCGCACGATCCTCGCTGCCGACCTCGTGACCGCGCTTGCAGCGATCGTGCTGTACTTCTTGGCCGTCGGCGGCGTGCGCGGCTTCGCGCTCACCCTCGGGCTCTCGACCGCCCTGGACGTGTTCGTGTCTCGGTGGTTCATGCATCCCAGCGTTTGGCTCCTCGCGCAGGGCAAGGTGCTGGGTGAGTCAAAGACGCTCGGCATGGGCGCGATGGCGGGCGGGTATACGCCCGTCGCGACGGGAGGGACGCGATGACCGCGACCACGAAGCGCAAGGGCGCCCTGCGTCGCATCGCCGCGGGAGAGTCGGAGTTCAACATCGTGGGGCGCGCCAAGCTGTGGGCGGTCGTCTCCGGCGTCGTCCTGGCGCTCTCGTTGATCGGGATCTTCGTGCAGAAGCTCAACCTCGGGCTCGAGTTCGAGGGCGGCACCTCCCTCACCGTGGATCTCGCGAAGCCGGCGACGGTTCCTCAGATCGAGGACGCGCTGGGCGCCTTCGACCTGGGCGACGTGCGGGTGCAGCTCAATACGACGACCGATGGCGTGACGCAGGCGCTGGTGCGCAGCAAGCACATCGAGTCCCGCGACATACTGGTCAAGGTGCAGTCCGCGCTCGCCACCGTTGCCGGCCAGATGAACGGAGCGACTCCGAACGTCGATGCGGTCTCGATCGAGGACGTCGGCGCCTCGTGGGGACAGCAGGTGTCGAACAAAGCATTGCGTGGGCTCATCGTGTTCCTCATCCTGGTGACCCTGTACATCTCCTTCCGGTTCGAATGGAAGATGGCGCTGGGCGCACTCGTCGCTCTCGTGCACGACCTATTGGTGACGGCCGGCCTCTACGCGCTGGTCGGGTTCGAGGTGACGCCCGCCACGGTGATCGCCTTACTCACGTTGATGGGTTATTCGTTGTACGACACCGTGGTCGTGTTCGACAAGATCCAGGAGAACGTGAACCTCGTCGGGCGCACCGAGAAGGTCACCTACACCGACATGGTGAACCGCTCGCTGAACCAGGTACTGATGCGATCGATCAACACCACCTTGTCCACGTTGCTGCCGATCGGCGCGCTGCTGTTCGTCGGCGTCTACCTGTTCAACGCCAAGACGCTGCAGGATCTCGCGCTCGCGTTGTTCATCGGCTCGCTCGTCGGCGCGTACTCGTCGGTGTTCGTCGCGTCACCGTTGCTGGCCGTCCTGAAGGAGCGGGAGCCCCGCTACCGCAACATGCGGACGCGAATCGCCGAGACCGTGCGTCGCCCCGCACCGGCCACCGCAACGGCATCAGCCGCGCCGTCGGGGCCCACCGAACCGGCGGCTCCGCCCGAGCACCGGGTCACATCCGGCGCGCCGATGCGCGTGCAGCGTCCTCCCGCCCGGCCGCGCAAGACGAAGAAGAAGAAACGCCGCTGAGACAGAGGACGGTCCGAGCCCAGCCCGCCTCATGACGATCGGTATCGAGTTGCTGCGCTCCCGGATCCGGGACGTCCCCGACTTCCCCAAGCCGGGGATCGTGTTCAAGGAC
>JBKKBZ010000053.1:0-29664 GCA_046713235.1 Actinomycetota bacterium
GGGACGATACGAGGACCGAGATGGCGAGATATCGCTTCGAAATCAAGCAGTCCCATGCGTCCGGGGCAAACCCGTGCATGTCGTGGGACGTCGCCACGCTCGGGCCCGGGGTTCCGGGGAGGAGTCGCACCTAAGCACAGCTCCACCACCAAACCCCGGGCCATCGGAGAAACCGATGGCCCTGATGCTTTTCCGGGCCGGAGGAACCGGTGAGAGGGAATCTCGCCGGGCTGCAGGTGGGTCAGGCACGAGGCAGTCGAGGAGGTGACCGGAGTGGACAGGCTGGAGACCATGGGCTGGACGGAGGCTGGATGCGCGACGCGCGACGCGGAGCTGCTCGAGCTGTTCTTCAGCGAGGAGGCGCATGAGATCGTGCGCGCGAAGGCGATCTGCTCGGCATGCCCGCTGCGGCTGCCGTGCCTCGAGGGCGCGCTCGCCCGGCGCGAGCCTTGGGGAGTCTGGGGTGGGGTCCTCTTCGACCACGGGACCCCGGTGGAGCAGAAGCGCCGCCGGGGCCGTCCCCGAAAGCTCGTCGTACCAGAGCCCGCGACGACCGACGAGGTCGAGGTGGCCTGATCAAAGCCCACGAGGGCGCGCCCGGGCGTGCCCTCTAAGCGCGGCGTCTCCGCCGTCTAAGAGCCCATCCGAGGCCGAGGCCGGCAACGAGAGCCGCGGTCGCAGCAACGGGAACCGGCCACGACGACGACGCCGGCTCAGGCGCCGGTCGCTTGATGCTTCGGGAGCGGGGGGACGGCTGAAGCTGAACGGACACGAGCACCGGTTGGGCCCTGACGGTATCCACGCCATCGGTCGCTTCAACCGTCACGCGATACAGGCCCGGCGATAGGGACGTGCCGGTCTGATCGACGAGCGTTATAGCCGCCTGGTTCGGTCCTGAAGTTTGGGACTCGACGTCGCCCCGCGTCCGCTCGCGATCCGCATCGAGCACGATCACACGCACCTTGGCCGGAGTGGGGAGGTGATAGGAGACGGCGACGCGGCCGCCGGGGATTTGCCGCTGGATCTGCGGGGCCAGGGGATCGAGGGAAAGCACCGGGGTGATCGATCCCGCGCGAAGGATCTCAAGGGTGCGGCCTCCGCGCACCTCGAAGCGGCGGCCGGGGCCGAGGCCCGATCCCCGGGACGTCGCCGTGAATGCGCCGTCGGCTTCGACGTGTACTCGCCGGGCCTCCTCGGTGAGAAGAATGCGAATCGCACCGGGCTCCGGGACTTGAACCGGGAGGAGTCCACCGTAGAAGTGCGCCAGGATTTCGTTCGCGGTTCGGCCTCGTTCGGCAAGGGAACGAGCCCCGAATTGAGCCATGCCGACGCCGTGGCCCCAGCCGCGCCCGTCGACGATCAGCTTGCCCGAGTTCAGCGCGACCGTGAACTTTGGAGACAGGATCGTTTGCGGATAACGATCGCCGCTGGGGCGGCGGGCGGGGTATCGGTCGGGGAACGAGCACGGCGCCTCGTTGTTCATGGAGATCCGAAATCTCGTGAGAGAGATCGAGCTGCTGCTACGGCCGTCCGAAACCGACAGGCGGTCACCGCGCACTTCCGCCGAGGTGATCGCTCCGCCGCTCCAATCGCCTCGCACCGTCAGAATGCGGGTCAGGTCCGTCAGCGGTATCTCGACGTGCCACCGTGCCAGCGGTGCATCGTCGTCCTCGCCGGTCGTCGGCTTCAGGTAGGGCAACGGGGTGCCGCCGAATCCATCGGCATTGGAAACGGTGCGCCCCCACGACGTCGAGAAGTAGAAGGCTTCGATGGTGCGGCGCTCGTACTGCAGCACCATTCCCGCGGTGTCGGTGACCGCCTTCTTCCAGGCGTCGCCGAAGGCTCCCTCCGATACCCCGAGTCCCCGGTAGACCTGGCACGCGTCGGTGGAGCACAAGTCGTAGCCGAGCGTCTTCGTTCCCCGACGCTCCCAGTGGTACAGCGCATAGGTCCGCGCCGCGATCACCTGCGCTTTGAGCGACTCCATGGGCCACGATCGAGGGACCTCCGCGAGGCCCTCGAGGTACTGCTTGAACGTGAGATGGTTGATCATGGCGAGGCTGCCGTCGCCGGTCCGTATGATTTCGAGCTTCCCGGCGTAGCGGGCCCGAAGCGGGCGCCGGCGCTTCGCTTCGCAGCGAACACCGTCGTTGGGAAACTCGGCTTCGATCTTGAAGGTTGTTCCCGGCTTCGGATCGAGCACGAGCCGTTGCAAGGATGGCGCTTCCTCCTGAGCAGCGGAAGGCACCATGCGAATTGTGGCCGTCAAAAGGAAGATCGTGACGGCGACCGAGGCCCGGACGGTCGAGGACATCACTCTTCAGATTAGTCGCCAAAAGCGATCGCCGCCCCGAGCGGGGCGGCGGCAAAGGGGACTCGTCGTCTACTCGCCGGTCAAGCTGGAGATGTCGATCGGCGTGCCGGTCAGCGCCAGCTCGTAGACCCCTTCGGCGTCTTCGAGCGACGAGGCCGGCGAGCCGAGCAGGTCGTTTAGCCGTTCGCGCGTTTGCTCCTCAGGGGTGCCGTGAACGAGCGACATGATTTCGTACACGCGGCACCCCTCTGCCGGACGGTTTTCGGCGACGATCTTCTCGACGAGGTCACGTTCGGTCAGCACGCCGACGACCGCACCGGCATCGACGACGAAAGCGGAGGATGCTCCTTCGCGAAGCAGGCGCCGCGCTGCATCCGTGACGAGGTCTTGAGGACTGATCGTGACGGCTCGGCGGATGACGTCGTTTAGTTGCATCAGGGAACCTCCTTGGGGGGACGGCAGCAGCCTAACTGTTTGCGTGTGCCCGTGCTAGAACCGGCCGGTAACTTGCGGCATTGTTGTTACGGAGCCTGGGGAGTCTCCGGGCCGGTACCTGTCGGTTCGTCCGGGGCGGGGGTTGGCTCCGGCTTCGTGGGGGTTTGCGGAGTCGTAGGCTTCGGTTTCGGCGCTTGCGGTGGGTCCTTGGGCGCAGTTACGCCCACCGTTGCGGCAACCTTCTTCACCTGAGCCAGAAGTGCGGCGGAAGATCCGGGGAAGTTCTCGAGAATCTGCTCCGCCACTCCTACCAGACCGGCGACCTCCAAACGAAGTGTCGGGTCGCTGAGCTCTTCGGCAGTCAGCTCGAGCATGCGCGCGTTAACTCTTCCCACGATTTCGGCAAACTGCCCCGCATCGCGAGTCGCCGCTGCTTCCTCGAGCCTTGCCGAAGCCTGCCGCACGAGCTGGGCGTCCGAGGTCGGTTCCGGCACGGCTCTCAGCGCCGCGTAGCTTCCGGAGCCAAGAACGAGCGCGGCGAGGACCGAAGAAAGCCCGGCACGGATACGCCGCCGGCGCCGGGTGCCGAGCTTCCTGAGAAGAAAGCGTTTCGCTTCTGCGAGCCTCACGCGCTGCTCGTCCACGACTGAAACCGCGGAGTGGAGGTGACCTCGGCGAGTCATGGCGGCGGCGAAGGCCGTCGTTAACTGGAGCTCCTCGTCGAGACTCGCGAGGCGTTCTTCCACATCAGGCAGGGGACGACGACGGCCCCTTGCGAAGCCGTTCATGATCCGACCCTAAGACGACGAAACATTGCTGTCTAGGCCCTTCATGCTTAACCCTGTCCCCACGGGGGCCCCAAGGCAGACAGATGCTCTTCGCGGAAGATTGTTGCCAAACGTCGTGACCCACTCTTACCGGCCGGTGTCTCACCCACGGCGTACGCTGGAACAAGTGAACTCTCGCCCAGAGTCCGAGGAAGAGCGCGACCTTGCTCGAGAGGCGTCCATCGTGCTCGATCCGCTGCTCGCGGATGTCTGGGGCTTGGCTTGGTCGCGACAAGAAGCGGGCACGCCCTCCATTCCCGCATTGCTGCGAATGGCCTATTTGCTCGGCTACACGGATGCGCTCGACGAAGAGGAGCCCGGCTCGGTCCTTCGCAGGCTGGGATGCGACGTTCCGGCTAGGAGGCCGGCTTCGCCTCCGAGTCCGTCTGCCACTCCTGGAGAGTCACCCCCGCCGAGCAGTTCGGGCAACTGACGCGGTCAACGGAATCTCCGACGGCGAATCGGTACGAGCACGAAGGGCAGACGGCCCAGCGAGCCGAGCTGGCCTCGGCGGCGGGCCGCGGGGTGGCTGCGGTCCCAGACGGCGTCGTCAGATTGCTCAGGTCGAAGGGATCCACCGGAGCCGCCCCTCGGACCATGTTTCGGGTACCGCAGCGCGGGCACAGGAACTCGCCGGGCCCAGAGACCTCGAGCTCGGATCGGCAACTTCCGCAGCGGACCAGCACGTGGGCATGGTATCGAAACGCAGTCACTCGTAGCCCCGCTTCCGCCTGCCCGTCGCCGGGCCGTATTCTGACCGGGCCCATGGACGCGACGATCATCGTGGTTGGAGACGAGATCCTCTCCGGCCACGTCCGGGACGCGAACGGACACTTCTTGTCCGTTCGACTCGCAGCGACCGGTCATCGGCTGCGCAGAACCACGTGCGTTCCCGACGACCCGCAGGAGATTGCCGCGGCCATCCGATCCGACTTGGGCCGGCTCGCTCCCGGATTCATGTTCATCTGCGGAGGGCTGGGCCCGACGCACGACGACCGAACGATGGAGGGTGTGGCACAGGCTGTCGGGCTTCCGCTCGAACCCTGTGCACCCATAGCAGCGCGCGTTCGCTCGGTGCTCGATCGGGTCCGTGAGGCCGGGTTCGCCGGCGACCCGCTGGGCGCAGAGGGACTCGAGAAGATGGCGCTGGCGCCGGCCGGCTCCGAGATCCTTCCCGTTGCGTCGGGTGTGATTCCCGCGGTGACCTTCGAGCGCGGGGCGACGCGGTTCTTCATCCTTCCGGGCCCTCCGAAGGAGCTGGAGATGATCGTTACCGAGGCCGTCGAGCCCCGCTTTCTCGAACCGAGTGGCACGCCTCTCTCACGCCACGAGGTCGAGCATCCGTTTCCCGAATCCTCGCTGGCGTCCACGCTGACCGAGATCGAGGTGCGATTCGCCGCGGTCGCGATCGGGTCCTACCCGCTCGGGGATCGCGTGCTGGTGCGCATCGCCGGCCCGGCGGACGAAGCGGCCGCCGCCGCCGACCACCTTCGTGCTGCGATCGCCGCCTTCGAAGCTTCCGACGAAGGACGCCGGCTGCTCGACTACGTGCACAACCTCCAGCGGCCCAAGAGCTAAGCCGTGAGTCGCGGCAGATCTGTGCGTCCATCTTCTGCAACTCCTCGCTCGTCGACCCGGGCAGCTCTTGACCTCGAGTCCGGCAAGGAATGCCGCGGGCTGTTCGCGACCGTGAACGTCAATGCGACGAAGTTGGACTCGATTGAATGGGCGGGGATAGACAGGAAGGTGTTTGCTCCTGGCGATGGGAGATGAGCGGCGTGCACGGAGAAGATCACACGCGTCTCTTCACCATGCAAGACATCGCAGGGTTGCGAATAGTAGAAGAGGTGTCGCTTCCTGGCTAGGATCGCCTTGTTGTCCGGATCTGCTCTGAGTTCCCAGAGAGTCAGGTAGTGGATCGACGAACAAATCCGAGTCACGGATACCGGGCAGTCCACGTCATTGCCAGGGTTCTCGATCGCCCTGTTGAGATTCAGGTTCGAACTCGTCGTCAAGACGTCTGGGCGCAGCTATTCGAAAAGGTCGCCGACGTTTGGGGGCGACAGATCAGGTATGGCGGCGCACCGGACGACCCTGAAGCCCCAGGCCCAACTGGGATCGGTCGCGATGCGACCGTGAAGCAACTCCTTGAGTTCTCCGAAATGATCGCTACATTGGAAGACCTTCGATCCGACATCGAGCGGCGTGCCTCACCTCGGACCTCGGCAATGAAGGGACGCAAGAACGTGCCCAAGCGTGAATTCGCCAAGCTGGACGCGCTGGTTCGCGAACTCGAGGGCCTCAAGTCACAGGCCAACGCGCTCGATGCTGAGCTTATGAATCGCATGGAAACACTGCTATCCTTGTTTCACGGTGCGAAATGAATTACTTCCTTGTGATTTACGATAGATCGACGGGCAGCCTCCTCGCGCTTAGTGAGTTCGGGGAGGCTGAACGCGCTCGAGCACTCCACGAGCGGTTCGAGGCCGAACGGGCGCATCGATCCGAGCCTTCGGTGGAAGTCGTTCTCCTCGGGGCCGCCTCAAAGGAAGCACTTGCGGAGACCCACTCACGTTACTTCAAGACGCCCGAGGAGATCCTGCGCGAAGGCAAAGTGGCGCACGGCTAGCCCCCCCAGGGCTGCGGTGAGGCGCAGCATCTTCGCGACCTGTTGGATCGCGACGAGGTAGCTCTCCCGATCGTCGCCAGTCTCGAGATCCTTGCCGGTGCCGGTCCTGCGGATCGGGTGAGGCTCGGGCGCTCGCTCTCCGCGCTGCCCGTCTACTCACCTGGCGGCGAAACCTGGGATCGGATCGAGGGTTGGATCGAAGCAGCCTCGACCGCCGGAGAACGGTTCGGCGTCGCCGATCTCCTGATCGCTTCGCTTGCCCAAGAGCAAAGCGCTCCGCTGTGGTCGCTCGATCAAGACTTCGAGCGAATGGCAAGTCTCGGATTCATCCGCCTGCACGACACGGCTGTGTAGCCGGACTCGCGCTCGACATGACGGCAGGAACGACGGGAGTCGTCAAGCCAGCAGGATCGTGGCGATCTCCCATGGGCGGAGCGGAAGGACGACGGCGTCGCCTTCGCGGGCACACGGCGCGAGCCGTTCCCCGAGGATGTTCACAACCCACGTCTCGTTGCTCGGCAAGGTAACGCCCGGCACGATCCGCGCCGTCGCGGGCTCATCTGATGCGTTCACGACGCGAAGGGCCAAGCCGTGTTCGGAGCGCACCAGCGCCGAGAGCTGCACGCTGGACGGCTCGATCTCGAGCCCGGCTGCCGCGGCGGGTAGCGTGCCTTCGTGTTCGCGAACCACGACCCCCCGAAGGGGATAGGCGAATCTCTCCGCCACGTCGTGGACGCCGGATCTCCAGGTCCCCGAGTGGGGAAACAACGCAAGCGAGAACCGGTGCGTGCCGTGGAGTTGTGCTCCCGGTGTCGCGAGTGCCGGTCCGGCCGGCCCCGCGCGGTACAACGTTCCCTGACGGGAGAGCATCCCGACGCACCGGAGCAGGGTGACGGCTAGGCCGTCGTCGTTGAGCTCATATTCGGGAGTCCCGGCGTGGAACACAGCGAGCCCGCGGTCACCGTCCGAGACGTCAACCCAGCGACGGCACGGAAAGGTGGCCAGAGGGTGTTCGTGGGGCCCGCCTTCTGCCTCTCGCCCGCGGGGCGTCACATGAAAAGCGGTGTCCGCATCGGATCTTTCCGGCCTGAAGGGGAGGGGAAGCAGAAGACGGAGCCGGTGATCGGAGGCGCGGTTGTGCAGCGAGACGTCGACGCGGAGGAAGGGCTCGTCCTTTCGCAGGGCGATCTCCATGGCGACATCCAGTGGCAGCATCCGCCGGCTGCGCCCGCGTCCGTTTGCGGCGAGTGCCGCCGGGATTCGGAGTTTCCGTCGCACGCGGAGCCTCGCCTCGAGCGCGCCGTGGTGCACCAGCTCGATCTCGGCGTGCTCGGTATCGGAGACGACGACGTCCCGCTCGGGTGGCGAGTAGTTGTATTCGTCCCCGGCGTCGCCTCCATCTTCGAGCCGGAGCAGTCCCGAAAACGTCGCACCGTCTGGTCCTTCCAGCGTAATGGTTCCGCCGGCATCCACCGTGGCGGTGAGCAGCCCGTTGCCGATCGACCGCGCCGACGCGCTCAGCAGCGAGCCGGCGAGCGAGGCCGACGGCGCCGGCGCGAGCGTCGTCCAGCCCAGCCCAGCGATTTCCGGTGTTTCGACGAGCAGCGGAGTCAGGGGGGGTCCGGTGCCCACGACGTGGAAGGTTCTGCGCGGGCCCGCCGCAGTGAGCTGCTCGACCCGCGTCTTTGCGGCCTCGACGTCGAAGTCTCCCTCGGCGATTGCTCCCAGTCGTAGCCGAACTGTGGTCGTGCGACCTTGCTCCACATCGAGCCCGTTGACAATGAACGTGCCCAGCAAGCGGCCGTGGATCGTCGGCACGATGCGTGCCAGTTGAGAGCCCTTGATCTTCATGTCGACGAGAACCTGCGGGATCGGCTCGCCGATTCTTTGCGCCGCAAGAGCCGTGCCGTCGGGCGCCGCGAACGTGGCATGGTCCGGATCAATGGACAGCGTAATCTCGGCCGGTCCCGCTCTCGCCCTGGGGGACGGATTGAAGACCAGGCAGCCTTCCGCCCCGGCGGGAATCAGACGGGCGTCGGTGCGCAGCGCAAGCGACTCCGCAGCGTCGCGAGCGACGAGCTCGGCAACGCGGGCGGCGTCTGCGTAGCGCGCAAGGACTTGGTCTGCGACCTCGTCGATCCCGCAACCACAAATCGAGTCGTGGGCCGAGTTCTCGACCATCTGTCTCCAGGCCACATCGAGCAGGCGGCCGGTGTCGGTGCCGGCAAGCGCAGACAGAGGCTCCGCGTAGCGTTCGAGGAGCGTGGAGGCCCTGAACTCCGCCTGCTTGAGCGGCACCCGAGCACTCACAACGCCCATGAGCAGGTTGGCGCGAGACCCGCTGCGCATCTCTCCCCGCCGGGTGAGGAGATCCGCCGAGGGTGCGTCGGAAAGATACTCAGGGAGGCTGCCCAGTCGGAACTCGAACTCGTCCTGCCGGCGATTGGCGTCGGCAAAGAGCGCGGGGAGATGGTCCTCGGGACCTCGGTGATCCGTGCCGTTCATCACGAGCAGGACCCGACCGGGATCGAATGGAGCGAGGTCTGCGGCGATCCGCTTGGCGCGGACCATCAGGTCCTCGAACGCGGTGGGGAGCGAGGCGCCGTTGGAATAGGAACGGGCTAAATAGATCGCGCGAATGCTCGAGCCGTCGGGAGCCTCCCACCTGAAGACCGTGCGGTCGACGGCGGACGGAACCCCGCGCCAAACGCATCCATCCTCAAGACCGGCCAACCGGAGCAGCTGGGGCATCTGTGCGACGTGACCGAAGGAATCTGGGATGTATCCGACGCGCATCCATCCCCCCATACTTCCGGCGCGCGAGGTGCCCTGCTGAATATTTCGGATCATCGTTTCCGGCGAGCAGAGAAATTCGTCCATGAGGATCCGCCAAGGCCCGAGCGACAGCCGTCCCTCCTGCACGAAACGTTCCACCTCCGGCCCTACCGAGGGCCGCACCTCGAGGTAGTCCTCGATCGCAGCGGTCTGGCCGTCGAAAGTGAAGTGACGGAAGCTCGGATCGTCGTCGAGGACTTCGAGGAGGCGGTCCACGACCTTGATCAGCCGGAACCGGTATCCCTCGAACGGCTCGTACCACTCGCGGTCCCAATGTGTATGCGGGACGACGTGAAAAACGATCCGGCCTGCCATGCTGCGCGGAGTATACGTGCCCCACGATAGAGTGCCGCGTCGTGAACGAGACGCTGGTCGAGCGCGCGATGGATGCCCTTCTGGACCCGGAGATTGCCCACGTTGTCGATCTTCTGCTCTGTCGCCGCGACGGTGAGGTGCACGCCTACGCACAATCCGGTTCCTGCGGGTTCACGCGAGAAGGGTTGAGCTGGTCGCGCGGCGCCAATCCGCTGGAGCGGCAGAGTCCGGCGGCCTTCGCTCCCCTCGAGGCCGAGCTTGCGGCCATCCGTCCCCCTCAGAACGAGAATCACTATCCGTTCGCCTACGACAACGCCGCCCAGATGTTCGAAGACCCGCGCGCTCCCGACATCGCCGTGATCCATTCGCCTGCGCACAACTGGGAGGAGCGAGGCGGTCACCGGGGCGAACACGGCTCGCTCGACGTGGTTCAGTCACGTGCCCCGCTCGCCCTCAGCGGGTGCGGTGTGCGCCGGCAGGGCCGCGTGGATGCGGCGGCCAGGATGATCGACGTGTCCCCAACCCTCGCCGCGCTTCTGGGGATTGAGCCGGACCGAAACGGACGACGGCTTAACGGGCAGAACGGACGAGCGCTCGACGAAGCTCTCGACTCCGATGAACGGCCTGAGCACGTGGTGGGGATTCTCTGCGACGGCACCAACGCGAACGTGCTGTACGCGATGGCGGACGCAGGCGAGCTTCCGGGGTTCGCGCGCTTGCTCGGGGCGGGAACCACGTACGGCTGGGGACTCATGGCCTCGTTTCCGAGCGCCACGCTCGCCAACCACACGACGGCCCTAACGGGAGCACACCCCGGACGACACGGGGTGTTGCACAACGCCTATTTCGACCGGGCCACCGGGCGTCAGGTGCTCACGAATGCACCCGAGCGCTGGCACCTCGCGCGCAACGAGCTGTCTGCAGACGTAGAGACTCTTTTCGAAGCCGCCTCGCGGACCGTCGGGGGCTTTACGGCAGCGGTGAACGAGCCGATCGACCGTGGAGCCGGTTACGCGACCTTCGACGTGGTGCGAAAGAGCGGCGTTGCCGAAATGAGCAACGCGCTGCCGGCGCCCGAAGGCGTACCCGGGACGACGCGAAAGTTCGCCGAAGCATCCCGCGAGTACGCCTGGTCCAGCAGCGCAGACTTCCTCGCCGTTCACCAGGTGAGGAGCCTGTGGTCCGGGGAAGACGGGAATCCGCGCCCACGCTTCCTGTGGATCAACCTCATCCTTCCGGATGCCGCGAACCACGCGGGGGGGCCGCACTCCGAGATGGGGTACGCCGGGCTGAGGGACACCGACGCGCGGCTGGGCGAGATTCTCGACGTGCTCGGTGACGCTGCAGACCGAACCGCTTTCATGCTCCTCGCCGACCACGGTATGGAGGAGACCGATCCGGGGTGCAAGGGTGACTACGGGACGGCTCTTACGCGCGCGGGCATTCCTTTCCGCGACGAAGCGTTCGGGTTTCTCTATCTCGGAGAACTGCCGGACGAACAAGCCCGGACATGACTGAAGGGGCCGGGGGAAGGCCCGACCCCTTCAGGAGGTGCCGAAACTGATCGTCAGGCCGCGCGAGGCGTGCGCTGATCGATGTCGCCGCTGCCCTGACCGGTATAGCGGGAGACAAGCCCCACGATGCCGGGCCAGAGGTAGGACATCCCGCCGACCATAAGGCCGGTGAAGAACGGACCCATCCAGCTATCGCGGACGTCGATACCCCACGCCGCGAACACCGAGTAGTCGAGCAGCTCGGTTGCGATGACGCCGAGCCCGAGGGTCGCCAGCAAGCGAACGCGCCCGTCTGCGGCCAGGTCACCCAGAAGCCCGAACACGAACTCGGCCGCCTTGTAGGCGACGAGTCCGAGCAGGGCCACGATGGCAAAGTCGTGCATGTGCACCTCCTTTCGCGGGCTTGGACCCCGGGGGAGGGCTGCGGGTTACACGCGGGCCGGTGGGCGCGCCACGCCGGGGCTCGCTATCCTGCCCGCCGGACGAGGCCGCGCGTGCGGCGGGAGAGATCATGCCGGACGAACCCCTCATCGAAACCCGTAGCGGCGACGTCGTTGTGCTAACCCTGAACCGGCCGGAGGTCCGCAATGCGATGACTGCGGAGCTGACCGAAGCCTTCGCCGGAGCCGTGGCAACCGTGCGGGGCGACTCGTCGGTGCGAGCGGTGGTGGTGACCGGAGCCGGCCGCGCGTTCTGCTCCGGCGGAGATCTCTCGTTCATCCAGCCGGGCCCGGACGCAAGCGTGTCGGAGATCAGATCGAAGATGCGCGCCTTCTATCCCAAGTTCCTTGCGATTCGCGACCTGGATGTCCCGACGATTGCGGCGATCAACGGCGCGGCAATCGGCGCCGGGCTCTGCCTGGCCATGGCGTGCGATCTGCGAATTGCTTCGCTGGACGCAACCCTCGGCACAACCTTCGTGCGGCTGGGCATGCATCCCGGCATGGCGGCTACCTACCTTCTCACTCGGCTGGTCGGCACTGCGCGAGCGGCAGAGCTGTTCTTCACCGGAAAGTCGATCGGCGCGGAGGAGGCCGAGCGGATCGGGCTGGTCAACAAGACAACGTCTTCGGAGCGGTTGCTGGCCGACGCGCTGGAACTAGCCGGGGAGATCGCCGCAAACGCTCCCTTGCCGATGGGGATGGTCAAGCGGGCCATCTATCTCGCGGAGCGAGCGGATCTGGATGCCATGCTCGAATACGAGGGGCTCGCCCAACCAATCACCATGGCAACTCGTGACATGCGGGAGGGCCTCGACGCCATTAAGGAAAAGCGGCCGCCGGCTTTTCGGGGAGAATGAGCGACCGTTCGTCGTGCGGCGCGTGCGGACGGGCCGTTCCCGGCGACCTGCTTAGCTGCGTCGCCTGCGGAGCGCCGCGGCTCGACGCACCCTCGCCGCGGAGCGGGGGAGTGATCCATCCCCTCGCCGCTGCGGCCGTCGCCCTCTCGGTCGTGGGGTTGCCGGTGGCGGCATCGTCTTTGCCCCTTCCCGTGCTTCCGTCGATTCTGGGCATCTGGCTGGCCGGGCGGTCCCTCAAGGAGATTCGAAGCACCCGGGGGTCGCGCGCTAGACAAGCGCCGGCCCACGCCGCCCGCTGGCTCGGAGTTTCGGGTCTGGGTGTGCGGATCGCGCGAATGTTCTGGATCGAGATAAACCAGCCGTTGCTGATTCTTATCTTCGCCTTCCCGGCCTTGCTCGGGGCGCTCTTCTGGGTCGCCGTGCGCTCTCCACAAACCCTTGAGGAGATGCAGAAACGGCGCGCTCGTTTGCCTTGGGACCGCTGACGTCGGCCGGTGCCCTGATCGGAGAGGGGACGATCGAGAACGGGGAAAGTCGTCATTGGCGGGATGCTAACGATTTGGTTGGAGGCTGGGCCAACCTGCCGGTCTGCTCCCGGCGCCCGCGCAATTGCGAAGCCCCGAGCGACCTTTCTGATCGCCGGTGCCTTCCCCTTTCACCGACGCTCTGTACTTAGCCGCTCGGGGCCTTCGCGGAGGTGAACCTATGCAGCGGCAGAGTTGGTGTCAACATCGGCAAAAGGCCTGGTGACCACCGGCCGAGCTTAGGGAATTCCCTGCTCAGCAGGGAAGGGCAATACCGGCGGCTGAAGGAAAATTCTCCTAAAAAAATAGAGGTTTGTTGTCCCGACCCGGCCTATCGCCCCAACACGCGCACCGTTTCGGCCCCCGAATACTGACCCCCAACGGAGGCGAAGATGACACGGACGGGCACTCCTGTGGTTGGGCCGCCCGGCCGATCAAAAGAATGTGTGAGATAACTTGTCAAGAACGAAACGCGGGGGCACTGGTCGCGCTATATTGAGCGGGGGAGCCTCCCGGTTCCGCCGACAACCCTGTGGGTCAGTTCTTACTGAGGTACGCCACGTGAGATTGAAAGTTGAGATCATTCGCAGCCCCCGACGGCGCAAGACGGTGGAGGCCGTGAAGGAGGGCAATCACGTGGTCGTCCGGCTGCCCGCCACGCTGACCCGATCCGAGACGCGCCGGTGGGTCAAGACGATGCTCGTCCGGCTCGAGGAGTCCGAGCATCTCAGGCGGCTGAATGAGAAGCAGCAGCTTCAGCGGAGGGCAGAGGAACTCCACCGGAGGTACTTCGAAAGCCGGCCGAAGCTTCGCAGTGTCCGTTATGTGGCCAACCAGCGCGACCGCTACGGATCCTGCACGCCGTCCGACGGATCGATCCGGCTGTCGCACATTCTCGCCGAGTTCCCCGACTGGGTTCGCGATTACGTGATCGTCCACGAGCTTGCCCACCTCCGGGTAGCCGATCACTCGAGCCGGTTCTGGCAGTTGGTCCGGCGCTACCCGCTCGCCGAGCGCGCGCGAGGATTTCTCATCGCCAGGGGGATCGAGGACTGACGCGCCTCAGGGGCAGCCGCCCTACCCCCCGCTAGGCTGAACCGAAATGATGTTCCGGGTGGCAAGCTCGTGTCTTCTCGCGCTCGTCGTGTCCTCGTGTGGCGACGGGGAGCGTGCCGCGCGACACACAGACGGCCGTGCCGCCGTGGCGGCCAAACGGGTTGCAGGCGCCTCGCCGTCGGTGTCTGCCTCTGCCGCCGCGGTGCCGGTCTCGGGCGCGTCGCAAATACCTGTGCGGATCTTCTTGGGTACACAGTCCGCTGTGTCCGAGCCCCTCCGGGTGTGCCGGGGAAAGGTGTGTGCCGGCGGGGGCGGTACCTCTCCCTCGGTCCGTGCGGCCGAGGGGACCATCTTGGGCATCGCGGTGGACCGCGTCCCGCGCCGGGCTTGGATCGAGCTCCGGCCGCCGAAGGGGGTGCCGCGCCGAGTGGGGCTTACCCCCGGGACGCTGATGACGTACGCGGCGATGCCCCGCGCGGGGACCTATCGCCTCGTCGTGGTGCTGTCGTGGCCCGAACTCGAAGGAACCTGGGGGTTCGATCTCACCCTGACTCCGCCGTGACGCCCGCTCAGCCGACGCGGTCGATCCAAGCAGACGGATCGGCGAGATCGGATGGCGATGGGAGCCGGTCTGGATCTTCCCAGATGGTGTTCAGTAACGGCCACCCGCCTTCGCCGAGCACCCCGAGGCAAAATGCATCCGCGGTCCGCCGCTGTTCTCCAACGGTGTCAACCCCGAGGAACCGAGCCACCAAGCGTTCTCCACCTCCGGCAAGGTTTGAACGGCCGGCCGCAGCTTCGGCAATGCGGCCGGCGTTCGGCAGGCGGCCGTGGGCGGCCGCCGACGCGGCGCGATCGGTGTAGGCCTCGATCAGCGCCAGGAGCGAACGGAAGGCGCCGCCGCCGGCACCTCCCGCATCCGAACCGATGCCCAAGAGTCCCTCACCAGCCAGCGACTGGATACTTTCCGGATTCATGGGGTCGATGCCCTGAAGGCGTTCGACCATGTCTCCCAGATTGACTTCGATCTCCGCGAGGTACTGGTGGTACATCGCGAAGAAATGGGTCCGGGTCCAGGGCAGGCCGTCGAAGCAGAGCCTGTGCGCAGTTGCGTGCAGCGCAGCCCAATAGCGAAACTCACGGCGATCCATTCCGGTCTCTCGAGCAGCCGCATCCACGTGCGCGACCAGAATCGTTACCGAGCCCTCTTCCTCGAGCGGGAACGGGATGTCGAAACCGGTCAGGAGGGAGCGGGACAGGCCGCCGATCACCGTGCCCGTCTGGATCCCCATGAGCAATGGTCCGAGTTGGGCGGCAACCGCTCGGAGAGGTCCCTCCAGCGCCTCCCCGCCCTCGCCGCCGAGGAGCGAACCGAAGCGCGCCGCGAAGGGATCGAACACCTCCGGATAGTTCTCGAGGGCGCGCTCCGCCCATTCGCGAGCGTTGATCGCATGCGCTCTGGAGGCGCCGGGATCCGGCAGACCGATCGATTCGAGCAGCCAGGACTGCGCGAGACGCACGGCATCGGCGATCTCCTCCCGGTCTGCGTCGATGATCGGGGTTTGCCGGTCGGAGTCGGCCATCGCAACGGCCACCTGTCGTGCGAGATCCCAGTTAACCGGTCCGCCGGTCCACGAGATGGCCTTGGCAATCTCGGCGAAGAGCGGAACCTGGGCGAATAGCTCGGGCGGGAACTCGAAGGATTCGGGGTCCATCGGGCTCATTGTAGGACGAGGAGGCTCGCGAGGAAGGCGAGACTACCGGCCGGCGAGATCCGCCGTCGTGTGTCCGAGATGGGCGCGTTCCCAAGCATAGAACTCGTCCGTGTAGTAGCGGACACGGATCTTCTTATATTCCTTCGTGGAGTACAGCATCGCGTGTTCGGTGATTCCGGTCTCCCGGGAAATGGCATCTGCAGCGGTTTCGCAGTCCTCTTTCGTGCGGCCGTGGAGCATGCCGAAGAGGTTGTACGGCCAGTCCGGGTAGGTCGGTCGCTGGTAACAATGGGAGACGGCGGCGAAGCCGGCCATCTGGAGTCCCACCTCGCCGATGCGGCCCTCCGGCACCTCCCAGACGCTCATGGCGTTAGCCACAAAGCCGGCGTGCCGGTGGTACAGGACGGCCGCGAACCGGCGGGCAAGCCCCTCCTCGACGAAACGGCGAGCGGCGGCCACAAGGTCGTTCTCCTCGATGCCCAAGCGATCGGCCATGGCTGCATACGGCCGGGGGACCAGGGCGATGTCCTCCTGCAGCTCGCGAAGCGTCCCGATCTCGGCCGGCGACAGCCGGTCACCGGCTCGCGCGCTGGCTTTGTAGGCCGGCAGCGTCGACTTGGCATCCATCGGCCGCTTGCCGGTCATGTCGAGATCGACGCCGATCTTGAACATGCGAATTGTTTGCATGAGGCGGGTAGATTCGGCCCCGGCGAGATCGTGAAGGTTTTGCACGTGCTCCTCGAGCGACGACTCCGGAGGCACCGCGATCGTCCACCACAAGTTGAATTCGTGGTCACGGCGATAGTTGTGGCTGACCCCGGGGTGCTCGTTTATCACCGCGCCGACTTCGTCCACGCGCCCATCCGGGGCACGGCTGGCGACGAGAGAAGACTTGTACCCGAGCGCCCGAGTATCGAAGATCATCGAAATCTGACGGATGATGTGTGCGTCCTTGAGGGCCCCCAGCCGTGCAATGACGTCGGCCTCCGTGGTGCCGACACTCGCGCCGAGATCCAAGTAGGGCTGCGGCGCAATCGGAAAGTCAATCTGAACGCGATTGAGCAGTTCCCGATCGACGTCGTCGAGCTCGCGGGTCTTAACCGAGGTCATCGAATGGGCATCGTAGCCGCGGGGCGGGAAGGCGGCAAAGCGAGACGGTCACGCCGGGCCATTTCGCGCGGCCGCTTCGCTCCGTAGGATTGGGATTGTGCCCGCCGCCCGACGAGCTTCTCGATGAGACGCGATCTCGCGATCGACCTCGGTACCGCCAATACCATTGTGCGCGTTGCCGGCCGGGGTGTCGTGGTGCGCGAGCCCACGCTGGCGGCCATCGACGAGCGGACCGGGGAGACCCTGGCGTTCGGCGAGGCGGCACGGGGCGTGTTGGGGGAGGGGGGCCGGGAGGCGGTGGCGATCTGGCCGCTGCGCCGGGGAGCCGTAACCGACTTCTACGTTACCGACCGGCTGTTCCGGTCTCTGCTCCGCCGGGCCGGCGCCGGGAGGTTGATGAAGCCGCGCGTGCTCGTGTGCGTGCCGTCGGTTCTTACTCCCGTCGAGCGACGTGCCATCGAGGAAGCGGCGCATGCGGCCGGCGCCCGCGAGGTCCTGCTCATCGCGGCACCGCTGGCGGCCGCCATCGGCGCGGGCTTGCCGATCGAGGAACCGCATGGGATGTGCGTTCTCGACATCGGGGGCGGGATCACCGAATGCGTGGTGCTGTCCTTCGGCGGAGTCGTCGCGGCGACGAGCGTGAAGGTGGGAGGTTTCGACATGGACGAGGCCGTCGAGCGCGCGATGCGCTCGGAGCACGGACTTGCCATCGGCGAACGGGCAGCCGAGGAGCTCAAGATCGGCATAGGGCTGGCTACCGGGCTCAATGAGGACGTGAAGGCGGCGGTGAGGGGCAGGGATCTCGACAGCGGCGCCCCGCGGCAGGTCCTGGTCGGCGCCGAGGACATCCGCAGCGCACTCGACGAACCGGTGCGGGCGATCATCGGCGCCTTGCGCACAACCCTTTCGCAGACCCCGCCCGAGCTGGCGCACGACGTGCTGGAAGACGGCATCACCCTGTGCGGAGGAGGATCGCTGCTCTTGGGATTGGCCCAGCTCATCACGGATGAGACCTCGATCCCGGTCCGGCTGGCACGGGAGCCCCTCGACGTGGCCGCTTCCGGCGCCGAGCAGGCGCTCGGGTCGCTGGCCCGGCTCGTTAGGTCGGGAATGGTTCAACCCGCCCGCGACTGACTCTCCTCCCCGAGCGTTTTTCCTCCTAGACTGAGGGCGTGCGACGGCTCGCGGCCTCGGTCGCCTTTCTTCTCGTCTCTGCACTCGCCCTTCCGGCTGGTGCCGTGCCGAACGATCCCTTTGCCGACGAGCAGTGGGCGCTGCGCATGATCCGGGCCGAGAGCGCCTGGACCGTTTCCAAGGGCGCCTCGGTGGTGGTCGCGGTGGTGGACAGTGGGGTCGATCTCTCGCATCCGGATCTGCGGGGCAAGCTCCTGGCCGGCCGGGACTTCGTCGACGGCGGGACACCCCCCGACGACGAGAACGGTCACGGCACTCATATGGCCGGAACCATCGCGGCCGTAACCGGCAATGGCGAGGGCATAGCGGCGGTGGCGCCCTCGGCCAAGATCTTGCCGGTGCGAGTCCTCAACGAAAAGGGCAAGGGCGAGGCCAACGTGGTACGCGACGGCATCGAATGGGCCGTAGACAACGGGGCCGACGTGGTGAACCTGTCCCTGGCCGAGGACGGTCCCGGACAGACCGAACCGGGTCTACTGGAGCCCTTGCTCGGCGCGCCGGCCATCGACGAAGGCATTCGTTACGCCGCCTCTCGCGGTGCGGTCGTCGTGATTGCCGCAGGCAACGACGACAACGGCGGCCGGTCCCAAACCTCCTACGACGCAACCGTGGAAGGGGCCTTGGTTGTCGGCGCCAGCACGTCGGGCGATCGCCGGGCGGCCTACTCGAACTACGGCGACGGCTTGGACGTCCTGGCCCCCGGGGGCGGCAGCGCCTCGGATCCCGATCGCAATACGGGGTGCACGCGCATTAACGCGATCGTCGGGCTGTATAAGGGCTCGGCTTATGCGTACTCCTGCGGGACGTCGGTGTCGGTTGCGGTCGTGTCCGGCGTCGCCGCGCTGCTGGTTGCTCGCGGTCTCGACAACGCGTCGGTCGTGAACAAGATTCTGGAGACCGCGGTGGATCTCGGGCCCGGTGGGCCCGACGCCCAGACGGGCCACGGCCGCGTGGACGCGGCGGCCGCAGTCGGAGCGAGACCCGGGTCGGGAAGAACGTCGCCGACGAAGGGCGCAACCGCCTCACCCTCCCCCCGCAGCCCCGGCAGCAACGTCGGGGGCGCGGGAGCCACCCCCACCGGGAGCGCGTCGCCGAGCCGTAGCCCGGCAGTGTCCCCGTTGCCGTCGGAGCCGAACGCCGGGCCGGCCCAGGCCGCGCCGCCCACCCGGCCGGCGCCGGACGCCGACCGGGGCGTGCCGATTTCCATAGCGACCGCTCTGGCGGTCTTCGCGGCGTGGGGCCACCGACTGTTCGGAGGTGCTCGGGTGCTCGGAGGGAATCCGGCGGTACGCCGGGGTGCTACGGGCCGGTAAACCCGTCGAAAAGTGCCCTAAACGCGCGCACCAGCGCCCACGCCGAGATTCCCATCGCCAGGGCCAGCAGCGCGATCATCGCGAGGAGCTTGAGGGCGGGGTGTCGCGGGTCGTCCGCGCGCTCGACCGCGGAATAAAGCACGTCGTCGAGGCGCCGGTCGTCTGTGATCAGAACGTGCGGATGCGCCGCCCGGAGGGGAGTGTGCGCCGGAGACGGAAGAACGTCCTCGGGTAGCGAGACCGCCGGCTCCGGCTCGAGGTCCTCGATCTCATCCGGATCCTCGTCTGCGGCGAGGAGCGCGGCGGCCTCTGCCTCTTCCTCCGCGGCAGGATCCTCGGCCGGCGGGGGCATCCGGTCGTAGCCCGAAGCCTTTTCGACGCGGGCGTCTTCGGCCGATCGCACCACGGTTCGCGCGAGCCAGAACACGATGGTCAGAGCGATTGCCGCCGCGATCACGTTGGGCTCTCCGTCATTGGGTTCACCGAGGGATATTGTCGCACCGGGTGAGCCCGGCAGCCGGGTGTCGCGTGCCCGGCCTGCCCGCAAGCTGGAGTAGGATCGTTTCCCCATGGGCGCAGCTCTTCCCCGAGACGATCCCGGCCGGTCCCCGAACACATCGCCGGAGGTCAGGTTCCGGCTCTCGATCCGTTGGCGCGTGTCGGCGGCCGGTACGCTGCTGCTCGTCGGAGCCATCGTCGGTGGCGTGGTGATGCACCTGCCGTACTACTCCATCCAGCCCGGACCGGCCAAGGACGTGGCCGAGCTGGTGCGGGTGCGAAACGAGCCCACCTTTCCTTCCAAAGGGGCGTTCCTGCTGACGACGGTCGCGGTCTCGTTCGATACGGTGTCGGCGTTTGAAGGTGTGGTCGCGTGGTTCGATCCGGCGACCGAGCTGGTGCCTCGCGAGCACATCGTGTTTCCGGGACTCGATGATGATCAGCAGGACGAGCTGAACCGCGGGGACATGCTGCAGTCGAAGTATGCGGCCGCCGTCGTTGCCCTGCGGCTGCTCGGCCGGGACGTACCGCGCACCCCCGGCGCCCGGGTCTTGCAGGTGCTCGGCGAGTCGGACGCCGAGAAGAAGATCGAGGAGGGGGACATCATTCTTGCTATCGACGATTCTCCGGTCGCCGGCCTCGACGACGTGGGGCCGCTGGTACTCAAGCACCGCATCGGTGAGGCGGTACGCATCCGCGTCAGCCGCGACGACGGCGAGAAGGACGTCGTGGTGAAGACGTCTGCAGGGAAAGATGAGAAAGGCAAGCCGAGGCCGGTGATCGGGGTATCGCTGGTGCCGGCCTTCGCATTTCCGGTGGACATACAAATCAACACCGAAGATATCGGAGGCCCGTCCGGAGGCCTCGTCTTCGCCCTTGCGATCCTCGACGTCCTGTCGCCGGGGGATTTGACGAAGGGTCGCCGGGTGGCGGCAACCGGGACGATCGAGATCGACGGAAAGGTCGGAGAGGTGGGCGGGGTCGAGCAAAAGGTCTTGGCCGCAGAGCGCACCGGCGCCGACGTGTTCCTTGTGCCGGCCAGCGAGCTTTCGGAGGCCCGGCGGGCCGCCCGGGATATGCGCGTCATCGGAGTCGAGACGCTGGGTGAGGCGCTCGAGGCTTTGGAGGGGCTGGGCCTGAGCAGGTAGTCCCAAAGGACTACGAGGAAATGACCCGGATGGGTGGTGGACGTTTCCTCCAAGATCGGAACAATCACTCAGTGGGCCCGCACCCGTATGAGATAGGGGGGTGCGAGGCTTGAGCGTGTCCGCTTTTCGGCGGGCCCGGGACTAGCCCTGAGAGCAGGAGGAAGGGACTCCACATCCGGATGCGTCCGACGATTCACCCGGCAACCGGGGCTCGCTGATGTTCTCCCAGCTTGCCGTACCCTTTCATTTCGCCGCGGAGTTCGTGGTGCTTGCGGTGTGCCTCGGAGCGGCGTTCGAATCGGCCCGTCGCGAAGGGACGAGATCGATCCGGGTTGCTGCGACTCTGGGCTTCGCCGCGCTCGCGTCCGCGCAATTCCTGCACGGCTCTCGCCTAGTCGACCCGGACGGAGCCGGTGTTCTGATCGGGTTGCGAACCGCCGGCTATCTACTCCTGCTTGCGCCTCTCCCGCGCAGACGGGCAGAGATGCCCGCAGTCTTCTTCGTCGGAGGCCGCGCCGCCGGCTGGTCGGCCATCCCTGCGCTCGCCGCGGTGTTGGTGGGCGTCCGCGCGATCCTCGCGCATCGCAAAGATCCCGATCCCAAGGCCGTCGCTTACGCGGCGGCTTTTCTGGCGTTCGGCGCGGCCGAGGCTGCGACCGCACTGGGAGGGCCTCAGGGCGGGGCGTGGCTCAGCGTGGCACACGGGGCGCGAGCGACCGGCGCGGTTCTGCTCGCCCGCTGGCTCTGGACGGCGATCGCCCGCAGCATCAGGCTTCGTTTCGTCGCCGCCTTCATCGCGGGACTCGTTGTGCTCGTGCTCCTCATCAGCACGTCGCTCACCGCGGTCATCGCCGGCAACGTCGAGCGGAGCGAGCTGTCGCGCGTGCGTTCGGCAACAATGTCGGCCAAGCAGGCCTTGGAACCCTTCGTTAGGCGTGCGGTGACGGCTTCGGCGACGGTTGCCGAGGCCATCCCGTCGTTGGTCAAGGCTCGCGATGTGGTTGCGCTCCGCGGGCTGGCCGAACGGCAGTTGAAGCGGTTGCTGCAGGATCTCGACTTCCTCGTCGTTGTCGATGCGACGGGACGGCCCATGGCCGATGCGGCGTCGTCGTCGGGAGCCGACGGTGAGGTGATCATCGGACGGATGCAGCCCGGCCAACTAACTCCTCTGACGGGAAGCGACCTCGTGGCCCTGGCGCTCGACAGCGCGAAGGGAGGAGTCACGCTGGACACAGCCGGACCGAATCTTCTCGTGCTGGTCTCGGCCGCACCGGTACTCGATCGGGGAGAGACGATCGGCGCCGTCGTTCTCGGATACCGGCTGGACGGGGTCTTCTTGAGCGAAATCCTGAGAGGTTCGGGGTACCACGGCACGATCGTTCTCGGGGGCGGGATCGGCGTCGCGGCGAGCACGCTGCCGGCAGCGGCGGCAAGGGCCGCGTTCACGCGCGCCGGACTCCGGCGAGGGCTTCGGGCGATCGCCGAAGGTCAAGAGGGCTTTACCACCTCCGCCTCGGTGGCCGGGCGGCCGTACTTCCACGCGTTCGTGCCGTTGCTGCGAAGCGATCGCCAGGTCGTGGCGGTGCTGGGTATTTCCGGAGAAGCTCGCGCGGCCTCGGTAACGCAGAGCAACATCAACAAGATCTTGTTCCTCGTCACCCTTCTCGCCGCGGCCGCGGCTGCGGCGATCGCGTGGTGGACGGGAGGAAGGATCACAGATCCGATCCGTTCACTCAGACACGCGACCGAACAAGTGCGATCCGGGGATCTCGCGGCGCGCGCCGAGGTGTCGTCCTCGGACGAGGTCGGAGCGCTGGGCGCGGCCTTCAACGACATGACCGCGTCGATGGCGCGGATGACCGACGATCTTCGCGATGCGGCCGAGGAAGAGGCCAGCTTGCGCGAGCGCATGGAGGCGATCATGCAGTCGATGGGCGATGGCCTTGTCGCCACCGATCTCGACGGTCGCGTTGTCGCGTTCAACCGCGCCGCCGAGCAGATCGTCGGGATTCCCCCAAGCGCCGTCATCGGCCGGCCTCTCGGTGAGGTGCTCATCGGTGCGGGACGGAGCGGCCGCCCGTTGGCCGAGATGGCAATGGAAGGTGCGGGAGAAGCAGAGCTGCGACGAGAGAACGGCCGGGTTGTGCCGGTCGCCCTCACGTCGGCGCCTCTGCGCGATGCGGGGGGCAAGCCCGGTGGCCGGGTCGTCGTGTTTCGCGACATTTCACGTGAGGCCGAGGCGGAGCGCATGAAGAGCGAGTTCTTGTCGAATGTGTCGCACGAGCTGCGGACACCCCTTACGCCGATCCGCGGTTACGCGGAGATCCTTCGGCGCAAGGCGTTCCCGCGGGACAAGCAGATGACCTTTCTGAACGGCATTCTCGAATCCACCACCCGGCTCGAGCGCATCGTGGAGATCCTCGTGGACTTCGCGGCCATGGAGGCGGGCAGGCTTCGCGCCCGGCCCGAGCCGATTCAGCTCCGTGCGTTCGTCGCGCCGATCGTCGATCGGTGGAGGGACCGGGCTCCGACGCACACGTTCAACGTGACCGTTCCGGCAAGCCTGCCGGTCATCGACGCCGATCCCCGTCTGCTGTCGAAATGCCTCGACGAGCTTCTGGACAACGCGGTGAAGTTCTCGTCTCCGGAGCTCAACGGGAGCCGTCGCCGGCCCAAGGTGGAAGTGGAAGCCGAAGTCGTCCGCCGCGGAGGGAGACGGCGGATGAGACTGGGAGTGATCGATCACGGCATCGGGATTCCCGACGAGCTGCTCCACAGCGTTTTCCAGGAATTCAAGCAGGCCGACGGGTCGGAGACGCGAGCGTTCGGAGGCCTGGGGCTGGGGCTCGCCTACGCGAAACGGGTCGTCGACGTCCATAAAGGTGAGATCACCGTCGAGAGCAGACCCGGCCGGGGCAGCACGTTCAGCGTGCTGCTGCCCATGGGAGAGGGTCGCCGGGTGCCGGCCGCAGGTGGGAACGGCACGAAGCGGCGAGTCGCCAAGAAAGCATCCTCCGCTGCGAAGGCGCGCACCGCCCCGGCGCGGAGCGCGAAGCGGGCGACCGGTAGAAAGCGTGCCCGGCAATGATGCGACGGGGAAGCAAGACGACGGCCTGGGCGCTGGCGATGGGACTGTCCGTCTCCGGGACCGCGTGTCTAAAGCGCGGCGACGCCCGTGCGCCCGAGAATCTTCGCGTCGGCCAGATCCGGGGCGAGGTCCGCTACCGGGCGACCTCTGCCTCGTCCTGGCAGCGCATCGAGCGGGGAGCCGGCGTACCGCTCTTGGGGGAGATCCAAACCATGCCGGGGGCCATGGCGGTGCTGCGGGCCGGCAAGGCCGGGGCCTTCGAGCTAGGGGAGCGCAGCCATGTGGTGTACGAGTCCGTGGGGCGAGTGAGCCTCGAGACGGGGGCGGTGCTCGTTCGCGCCACGGCCCCGCTAATCGTTCGAGCCGGGGCTCTCCAGGCCGGGCTCGAGCAGGGGCTGTATCGCGTCGACAGCCGGTTCGCCGTCCGAGTTGGCTCGTACCGCGGGGTGGTGGTCGTGTCCAGCGGCACGTCGCGGATCTCGGTACCGGCCTTGCGGCAAGTGGAGGTGGCCGGAGGAATCTTTCAGCGCGAGACGACCCCTCTTCGGATCACGACGCGCGATCCCTGGGACCGCCGCGCCCTCGCCGACGTCTTCGACCTCGACCGCCAGCTCCGCAGCTACGCCCGAGCGTTCGAGGCCACCCTGTCCGACCGGGCCAAGGATCCGAAGTTTTACTCGGCGCTGGCCGGACGCGTTCCTGCACCCGTGTTCGCCCGCTACCTTGCGGACCGCGTCGAGCCGGGCGACCTCCTGTTCGGTGTTCTCATGGCCATCCGGCTGCGGAGGGCCACCGAACAGGGGATCGACGGGCTCCTCGAGCTTCGGGATGCCGGGGCCACCTGGGGAATGATCGCGCGATTGAACCTGGTAAATCCCAAGACCTTCATAGCTCAGGTCACCGGTGCTCTCATACCGGTGGCCCCGGTGGCGGGACCGACGCCACCACCCTCGACGCGTCCCAGACGGGAACCGCCTCCCGGGCCCCGCGCGACTCGCTCGCCGGGGGCTTCGCCCTCGCCCAGTCCGAGTCCGAGTCCGACGAGCCCCAGTTCGCCGAGCCCCTCTCCGAGTCCCTGCACGGATCCGCAACGCCTGCTCGGGCTCTGCTGAACCTCAAGTTCCTGCGACGCGCGCGGCCTCCCTGTTAGGGTTGTCCGGTGAACGTCCCCGCTCCAGCTCTTCCCCGGCGACCAAGCCGGCACGGGCTCTTCACCGTTGTCGGTGTCCTAGCCGGTGCCGCGATCATTCTCGGTGCGCTGACGACGTTCTACACCGATCTCCTGTGGTTCAAGGAGATGAAATTCAGCCGGGTCTTTTGGACGCAGTTCAAAGTCAAGGTCGGGTTGGGCGTGGCTTTCGGGGCGGTCTTCGCGGTCGCGCTGCTGGTCAATCTCTGGGTCGTCCAGCGCGTCACCACTCCCAACCGGTTGTTCACGCTCCGGGACGAGATGTTGGAGCGCTACCGGGCGACCCTTCGGCCCTACGTGCGCTGGGCGGTGGTCGGGGGTTCGTTGCTCCTCGGCGCCTTTGCGGGCTCCGGGGCGACGGGGCAGTGGCGCTCGTGGCTGCTGTATCAAAACGGAAAGTCGTTCGGGACGAGAGACCCCCTGTTCAATCGCGATATCGGTTTCTACGTGTTCCAGTTCCCGTTCCAGCGTTTCTCCTTCACCTGGGCGTTTTCGAGCTTGATCGTGATAACGCTGGTTACCGCGGGGGCGCACTACCTCATGGGGGGAATCCGCCTGGACCAGCGAGGAGCGCGTGCGACACCCCAAGTAAAAGCGCACCTGTCGGTGCTGCTGGGGCTGCTCGTGCTGCTGAAGGCGTGGTCGTACCGGCTCGATCAGTTCGGGCTGCTGTACTCGCCCCGCGGCCGGGTCACCGGCGCTTCCTACACCGACGTTAACGCAGAGCTTCCGGCCCTCCGGCTGCTGGTGATCATGGCACTGCTCGTCGCCGTGCTGTTCTTCGTCAACATCCGCGTTCGTGGATGGACGATCCCGATCGCCGGAATCGGGCTCCTGTTCCTCACGTCGGCTCTGGCCGGCGGAGTGTATCCCGCGCTGATCCAGCGGCTGCGCGTCACGCCGATCGAGCGCCAGCGAGAGACGCCGTTCATCCAACGCAACATCCAGGCAACGCGCGCGGCCTACGGGATCGACGACCGTACGGTGACTACGGCGGATTTCCCGGGTAAAGGCGTCATCGACAAGGCGATGCTCGACCGAAACAAGACGACGATCGAAAACATTCGTCTGTGGCGACCCGACATCTTGCTCGACACGTATTCGCCCTTGCAGCGAATCCGGCAGTACTACGACTTCCTCGACGTCGACGTCGATCGCTACCCGATCGGCGGGGACATACGTCAGGTTATGCTCGCACCGCGCGAGATCGGCCAGGACAACCTGACCGGCAGCGCGGCATCGTGGCTCAACACACATTTGATCTACACACACGGCAACGGCGTAGTGGCGAGCCGGGTGGACAAGGTCACACCCCAGGGCCAGCCGGTGTTCGTGGTCAAGGACGTGCCCCCGAAATCGAGTGAGGGCATGCCGGTTCCGAAGAACACCCGGATCTACTTCGGCGAGCGTGAGCAGACGCCGTACGTCGTGGTGCGCACCGGGGTAAAGGAGCTGGATTACCCGACGGCGCAGGGCAAACAGTTCGAGGAGAACCGCTACGACGGCACCGGGGGGGTCCGGCTGAGCGGGTTCCTTCGCCGGCTGGCGTTCGCCTGGCGTTTCCGGGATGCGAACCTGATGCTGTCCAGCGCGGTGAAGCCGGAGTCGCGCCTGATGTTCCGGCGCAGCGTTCGGGAGCGGGTGGAACGCGTGGCGCCGTTCCTCAAGTTCGACCACGACCCGTACATCGTCATCACCGGGGACCGGCTGCTGTGGGTGCAGGACGCCTACACGACCACGGACATGTATCCGTACTCGGAGCAGATGAACCTGACCGATCTCTTTACGGGGGCCGCTGCACCGCGCGGGAGGATCAACTACATCCGAAATTCGGTAAAGGCGACGGTGGACGCGAACGACGGCACCGTGACGCTGTACGTCGTGGATCCCTCCGATCCGATCATCCGCACCTGGCAGCGCGTGTTTCCCGAGTCCTTCGAGGTCGCCGCGGCGGTGCCGTCGGACTTGCAGGCGCATTTCCGCTACCCGGAGGATCTCTTCGAGATCCAGAGCGAGCGGTTCGCCACCTACCACGTCACCGACGCGAACAGCTTCTATTCGAAAGAAGATGTGTGGGCGGTGCCGACCGAGCCGGGCACGGCGTTCCGCCAGCGGCCGTATTACGTTTTGCTCCGGCTTCCCGATCAGAGCCGTCCGGAGTATGTGCTCGTGCGCCCGTTCACGCCCAGCGGCAGAAGCAACATGACTGCGTTCCTTGCGGCCCGGAGTGATCCGGGGGTGTACGGGCAGTTGCGCTCCTACGTGCTTCCGCGGCAAGAGTTCGCACCGGGGCCGGAGACCGTGCACACGCTGATCAACCAGCATCCGCAGATCAGCCAGGAGCGCACGCTGTTCGACACGGCGGGGACGAAGTACATCTTCGGCGACTTGCTCTCCATCCCGATCGACGAGTCGTTTCTCCACGTGCAGCCGATCTACCTCGCCGCGACCTCGGGCAAGCTGCCGGAGCTGAAACGCGTCGCGGTCGTTGCAGGGGAGCGCGTCGGGGTGGGGGAGACCCTCGAGCAGGCGCTGGCCAATCTCACGGGAGGGCGGGCGGTGACCCCCGTCAAGCCGACGACGCCGACGGGGGGCTCGCTGACCGACCTGATCGCCGAGGCCATTCAGCACTACGACGCGGCGCAGGAGGCCCTGAAGAAGGGAGACTTCGCCACGTACGGGCGGGAGCAGGAGGCCATGGCAGCGGCTCTGCGCCGGGCGGGCGCCGCGACCGGGGCTTCGCCTTCGCCCTCGCCGACACCCACCGGGGGCTGAGCATCTGTCGCGTGTGCGGTGCCCCGGCCGTCTGGTAGCATGAGCGCCACGACGCGGGGTGGAGCAGTTCGGTAGCTCGCTGGGCTCATAACCCAGAGGTCGCGGGTTCAAGTCCCGCCCCCGCTACAGGGAAACCGCAGATCAGAGGCCCCGTCCAGGCGACGGGGCCTCTCGATTCGGGGCTGGAGAGGAATCTGAAGGACATGGTTGGAATCGAGTTCCCGTAGGACCCCGCACCGACTGCCGGCGCGCGGGGGTTGGTCAGCGCGAACGGTCCGTCGGGACGCCATGTCCGCCACGATGTCCGCGAGGTGCGACTCGATCGTGCTCTGCCTTTAGGAGCGGAGGTCCCGCCACCGCCACGACGATTCGTCGAGGAGGAGTTCGGGGTCGCCGGTCCAGAGGGTCGCGTCTGAGGCGAGGGTGAGCGCCGCGGCGAATGCGTCCGCGTAGGCCATCGGGTGGTCGGCCTTGATTCGGGCGGCGTCGACGACCAGCGACTCGTCAGGGAGTCGGGCGTCGATCACGTCGCGCAGATCCCGAACCGTCTCGGTGGCGGCGTCCTCGCCGTGGAGGCGTCGCAGGACGTAGTGGACCTCACCGAGGTTGATCCACGACATCAGCGGCTTCTCCTGGCCGAGCAGGTCGCTGACGGCCTCGGCCGCAGGGCTAGCGTCCCCCAGGTAGCGGAGGACCGCCCACGAGTCGAGGACGACGGTCACGGGGCAGCTTCGCGAGCCCGGTCAGCGGCCCGTTCACGCTCGAGCTCGTGAGTCAGAGCCGAGCCCCGGAACCGCCCGCGGAGTGGTGGGCGATGGTCGGCGGGCCGGAGGGCGACGTGGTCGTCGTGGAGCCAGAAGTTGACCTCGTCGCCTGGTTCGATGCCGAGCTGGTCTCGCAGCTCCTTGGGGATGACGACCTGCCCTTTGGCGCCGACGCGGTGAGTCATACCGTACAGTATAACCCACGAGAGCGGCCGCCATCACCGCAGCACCAGGGTTGCAGTCAACGCGCAGCTCGGGCCCCCGCCACTAAGAAAGCCCAGGTCAGCCACTACGGCGGCCAGGCGAGTTGGTTCTGGGTGATCCGCTTCTCGATCGCTTCCAGGAGTTCCTCAATCGAGCCTCGGCAGTCGGCGAGCTGGGTTGGGTCGAGCAAGAGAACGGTCCCACCGACGGTCTCGGCGACCACAGCAGGCGCCCGGTTGCCGATTGCGGCTCTGACCGAGTCGGGTTGGTCATCGCGGTGGTAGGTGTCGAACGGCACGGGGAGCGCTGGCCGGCAGGCTGTCCAGTCGGGTCGTTGGCGGACCAATCCGTGGGTGATGTCGCACAGCGAGCAGTGAGCACGGCCGAACCGAGCTCGGATCCAGTACGACAACTCACCGCGCAAGGTACTGTCGGCGTCGTAGACACCGATCAAGCGAATAATCTCGCTTGTCGACGGAACGGGTTCCCGTTCAACTGGATACGGCAGGCGATCTGGCGAGGTCACGCTGACATCATGCCCGACGGGCGGCCGATCGGGCCGAACTGAAGGACCCAGGTGGTCCTGAACGAAGGAGTCGGCGATGTGCAGTCGTTGCAGCCGCCCGCCCCGGCTTCACTCGTCTCGGAGAAGCTCGGTGGTCGGAGCCGATTCACGAGCGACGAGGTTGCCACGGAGCTGACTGATCCGAGTTGCGCCGAGCGACTTGTCCTCGATCGAGAGTTTGCTACGGTGGATGCCGCCGCCGTCGGTACGACGGGGTGAACGGCGACTCTACTCCATCACTCACCCCGCTGGTTGTGGCGACGAGGCTGCGGCCCGACGGACCTCTTGGAGGCGACATGACTTGTTCGAGTACGACTAACAGCCGGTGGCGAGCTGCCGGAACGGTTGCAGC
>JBKKBZ010000054.1:0-19219 GCA_046713235.1 Actinomycetota bacterium
TTGACTTCGGCTCAGCCGAGTCAAGGGGGAGCCCATGCTTCAGGAGTTGTCGATGGTTGAGCAGCGGTATCTGGCCGTGCGTGAGGTGCTCGATTCCGGCGCCGCGATCAACGACGTGGCGACCCGCTATGGGGTCAACCGCAAGACGCTGTATCGCTGGCTGGTTCGCTATGCCAACGACGGCCTTGGGGCACTGGCGGATCGAAGCTCCAAGCCCGATCGCTGTCCCCATCAGATCTCGGCGGAGGTCGAGGCGCAGATCGTGTCGCTGCGACGCGCGCATCCGGGCTGGGGTCCCCGAACGATCTTGAGCCGGCTGCGACGACAGCTCGATGAGCCACCGTCGCGTTCTGCGATCTATCGCGCACTGGTTCGCCACGGCTTGATCGAGCCGCGCACACGCCGTCGTCGTCGCGAGGACTACAAGCGCTGGGAACGCTCGCGGTCGATGGAGCTGTGGCAGATGTGACGTCGTGGGCGGGATCTTCCTATCCGACGGCACCAAGCTCTCGGCCGTCACCGGGATCGATGACCACTCGCGGTTCTGCGTCTGCGCGCGCCTCGTCGTTCGAGCCACCGCCAAGCCGGTCTGCGATGCGCTCGCGCATGCCCTGCGTACCCACGGGATCCCCGAACAGATCCTGACCGATAACGGCAAGGTCTTCACCGGCAAGGTCGAGCGGCTTCACAAGACCATGCGCAAGGAGTTCTTCTCGGTCAATACCTTCGACACACTCGAGCAGGCCTCACCGGGTTGCACCGCGCGCGCAGCCACCAAGACCGGCGTTCGAGCCTGCGCCGACTTGATGAGCGAGGCACCACCGAAGACGGCGACGAGCATCAGCAACACACCAACGGCTACGCGGAGATCGACTCGGCGGAGCCGAACGTGCGCGCGCGGAAGCAGGGCCTCAGCTGCTTGCATCGGAACCCTCCTTGAGATTGGCAGCGAGCAGATCCAGGTACTGCTGCGCCGTCATCGAGCTCGGGTCGTACCCCTTCCCCTGGAGCAGCGCCTTGGCCAGAGAGTCCTGCCGCGCGAGCTCGGAGAAGGACAAGTAATCGGCGTGGGAGATGAGCGCCGCGACCGGCTGGTCGAAGCGGAGGAGGAGGTAGTGGACGCCCTGTTCGATCTGGCGAATGAGCTCGGAAAGCTCGTTGCTCGCCCGCCTGATCCCGACGGCTTCGACGCGCCTCAGATCCATGCCACCCTCCGGCCGAGGTACACCTGAGTCCACACCTAAACCGAGGACGGGGAGAAGATTCTCTCTAGATCCTCTCAGGACGCTGACAAGTTTCCTCTCGGGCACAGCCATGGCCCGGAATCATGAGGGTCAGGGGTCGCCAAAAGGTCGCCAAAAGGTCGCCCCGCAGGCAGAACGCCTAGAGTTGCACGAATGTAGTTGTCTCAACCATCACGCATACTGGCTCGATTGACCTGGATGACCGGACGGGAGTGAGATTTACGCAACATGCCCGAACTCGATGGAGGCGCTGTGACGAATGGGATTGGTCCGAAGGAGCGGGAAGACCTGTTCCACCGGGCGATGGTCAGCGTCTATGAGCGCGCGCGGGATGAGGCGGGCTACAACGCCACGCGGTTCCTCCAGATGGTCGCCGAGCGGGGCGGACTAGAGACCGCGCGACAACTCCTCAATGCCGCGGCCGTGTCCGATGGATTCACTGCGCTCTGGGAGAAAGGTCGGCTCGATCTCAGCGTTGAGTTCCAGATGCTTCAGCCGCAGTTCGAGGATCTCTTTACCGAAGACGAGCGCGAGACCGCACTGCAACGACTACGCGATTACCGCTTCGACATCGACAAACATCTCGAGGGGGCGGGCGCGCGCGGGATGTCAGAGGGGTCTAGGTCGAGACGGTGATGGCGGGGAAAGATCGGATCCTTCAGCAGATCAAGGCATGGCGTGAGGAGCTGATCAACCTCAGCAAGCGCAATCGCCTTCTGTTCTTCAAGCACAGCAAGACCTCGACGCTCGAAATCAAGATGCCCGCCTCCGCCGCGGTGATTAGCCGACTCCAGACGAATCGTCGGAACTGGCAGTTCTTCATGCCTCCGGATCCTGAACTGGATCCGCCTCGTGCGCCTGCTGAAGACGAACTCGTGACTCAGAAGGAGGACCAGCAGTCTCTGCTCGCGACGCTGAAGAGTCTCGAGCGCCGAACCGCTCAGGAATTCATGGACAAGGGTCTCTGGGTTCTTTATCTCGGCGTAGGCATCCTCCGCTGGGTCGACCCGGAAGAGCAATCAGTCGCAGAAAGTCCGCTCTGGTTGGTTCCCATTGTGATCCGCAGGGAAACGCCTCGCGAGCCGTTCCGTATGAGTCTCGCTGAAGAGGACGCTGTCCTCAATCCAGCGCTCGTCGTAAAGCTGGCGAATGACTTCGGAATCGAATTGCCGAAACAAGAGGACATCGACGAGGGTGACCCCCTCGCTGTCCTTGATCGAGTTCGTTCTGCTGTGGCATCGCGCAGGGATTGGTCTGTTGAGGATCGCCTGATCGTCTCAACCTTCAGCTTCCATAAGGAAGTGATGTATCGGGACCTGCTCGATAACGAGGCGGTCGTCGCCGCACATCCTTTGATCGAGGCGCTCTCGCTTGGGACCGACGCTGAAACCTCGTTCGACTTCGATGAGATACCCGAGGACGAGCTTGACGTAAAGGCACCGCCCGAGCAGATGTCCACGATCCTTGACGCCGACGCCAGTCAGCGCAAGTGCATCGTCGCGGCACGTGATGGCCGTAGCTTCGTGATGGACGGACCTCCTGGCACTGGAAAGAGCCAGACCATCGCGAACATGGTGTCAGAGCTGCTGTCTCAGGGAAAGACGGTGCTCTTCGTAAGTGAAAAGGCCGCAGCACTTGAAGTAGTGCACTCGCGCCTGGCCGAAGCGGGGCTAGGAGATTTCCTGCTTGAGCTGCATAGCCACAAGGCGACCCGCCGCGAGGTGGCTCAAGAGTTGGGACGAGCGTTGTCTTTCCAAACACCTCCGCCGCGCGCGCTCTCCTCGGGTCGTCTCGCACGATTGCGTGAACGGCGTGAGGAGCTATCTCGGTATGCGCTAGCGCTCAATGAGCGGAGAGAACCGTTGGGGCAGAGCCTTCACGACGTCCTTGGCCGGATCGTTCAGCTGCAAGATTCTCCCCAAGCGCCCCCGACAACGCAACGAGCGGCCTCCATGACGGTCGAGCGGATCAACTCAGTTGTGTCGGTAGCTACACGTCTAAGTCGCGCATGGCGACCTGTGAGCGAGGGCGACGAGTTTCTTTGGCGGGATATCAAGGATACGTCTTGGAACGCTGGGCGCGAGCGAGAGCTCGCGGACATCCTCGCCAATGCACAAGCCGCGCTCGAGGAATTCATGCAGCTTGGGAACGCTGCAGCTGACGAATTGTCAACAGCTCAGCCGACTACATCAGTCGCTTGTGACGCGTTGCGCGGTCTCCTAGAACTGGCGGCAGGCAGGCGCACGCCGCCGATCGATTGGCTTACGACGGACGGATTCCCGGAATTGCAGCGACGGATCGAAACGCTCGCCGAAGAGGGTCGCAGATGGAGCCGCTCGGTTTCTCAGCTTGAAGCGAAGGCAGGCCTTGCGTGGCGGGCGATGGATGAGAAGGCAGCTGATGTTGTTCGGGCCTGCCGTGAAGGGCTGCTAGATCTCAGGCCGAATGTGAAGCCTCGCAACGACGCGCCCCTAAGTGAGTGGGTCCAGGTGCGTGACCTCGCGATGTGGCTTGACGCGACTCTTCGCCAGATCACGCGTGATTCGAGCGATATCGCAACCCGGTTCGAGCTACCCGAGGGTCGACTGGACCTTGCGAGGGCGAAGGAGCTTGCGGAACTCGGCTCGCTTGTCGAGCAGCCATCAAAACCCCAAGCGGAATGGTTGGATCCGACCGTCCTGCCGGCCGTCGATCTTGCGGTGGAGACACTGCGAGCACTCGTCGGAGAGTTCCGAGCTAAGGAACAGGAACTCTCGGAGGTCTTTACAGATGCCATCCTAGACCTGACGGACTTGAAGGATATCCGGGTCCGTTTCGAGAGTGTTCACCGTGGCGCAAGGAAGCTGAGCAAGCAATACCGTCAAGATAAGAGAGCAATCGCGGCCTGCGCCCGGGCCGGAAAGGCGTCAAAGGGTGTTGTCGCATGCCTTAAGCAGGCTGAAGATTGGCAAGCTCTGACCGCCCGGCTGCGCGATGCTGAAAAAAGACACGCGGCCTTCATCGGAGCCTATTACGCGAGTACCGATACCGATTTCAACATTCTGACGGCGGCGCTCGACGTAGCTCACCGCGCGTTGCAGTTGGCCGGCGATCAGCTCAGCACCCAGGCTCTATCGCGACAACTTGCTGGCGGCGCGGATGCAGAGACCAGCTTGGCTGCTCGTCGGCTCGGTACTTCGATCGGCGAGGTCTCGGAACGACTTGAAGCGTCGCTTGCCCGACACCTCACGAGGATGCAGGACATGTCGATAGACGAGATGGTCGAGTGGTGCGAGCGGGTGTCGAAGCTCGCTGAAGCGGCTGTCAGTACGTTCGAGCGAGCTGGTGCGGTCGTGGGTGCCGACATGAGCCCCGAACAGATGCTCGGCCTCCTCGAGCTCCGGAAGGAGGTTCACGACATCGAGACGGGATTCGCGGGCAGCGCGGACGCGGACTCCCGATTGATCGGTCCAAAGTACGCAGGGACGTCTACTGACTGGGGCGACGTGGAAGGGGATCTTGGTTGGGCCTTAGACGTCCGTGACCTCATGGCCGGCGCGCTCCAGCTCCCAACCGCTCAAGCATTGATGTCAACGGAGATGCTGCCCGATGCGCTCAGGTCGTCTCGCGAGCGCTGGGATAAGAGGCGGGATGCCGTCACAGCACTCTTCAACTCCAGCCGTGCTGCCGAACTCAGCGATGATTTGGATTCGAACGTGGATGACGCGAGGTCGCTCTTAGCGGATCTCTCAGCAACCATCAGCGACGTCGATGTTTGGGCCGCCTTTTCTGAGAGCAAGAGCTGGCTCGAGAACGCCGGCTGCGAGCCGCAGCTAGCGTTCTGCGTCGATGGCAAGATCCCAGCTCTTGAGGTTTCGCGCACTCTGGAGCGCAGTCTGCTGGAAGGATTCGCAGACGAGATCTTGCGGACCGATGAGAGACTGTCCGTCACGCGCGCCGAGGACCGCAGCGAGATCGCCGATGAGTTTCGACGTCTAGATCGCGAGTATGTCGCCACTGCAGTCTCGGCTGTGATCGATCGATGCAACGGAAGACGTCCACGCACGAACATTGGAGCCCCAGCCCTAATTCAGAAGGAAGCCCAGAAGAAGAGCAGGCACAAGCCGATCCGACTCCTCATGAAGGAGGCGGGTTCTGTCATCCAAGACCTGAAGCCATGCTTCATGATGAGCCCGCTCACGGTTAGCCAGTTCCTCCCGCCGGATCTACGATTCGATGTTGTCATCTTCGACGAAGCTTCTCAAGTGCCACCTTCAGACGCGGTCAACTGTATCTATCGAAGTGCGGAGTTGATCGTCGCCGGGGACCAGAAGCAGCTCCCTCCTACGAGTTTCTTCGAGCGCGTCTCGCTTGACGGAGGAGACCAGTATCAGGAGGATGAACTCGAAGACTTCGAGTCGATTCTCGATCTGTGCAAGGGAAACGTCGGACTGAAATCGCTTTCCCTGCGGTGGCACTACCGAAGTCAACACGAGGCATTGATCACGTTCTCCAACTACTCCTTCTATGACGGGACTCTCGTGACATTCCCCGGAGCCGCGCAGGAAGCCCCGGACGTCGGCGTCGCTCTGATACAGGTCTCGGGCGTCTATCGGCGCGGCGGACCGAGGGACAATCCGATCGAAGCTGAAGAAGTTGCGAAGCGGGTTCTCTATCACGCCAGAACACACCCCAAGTTGTCGCTGGGTGTAGTCGCGTTCTCAGAGGCGCAGGCGGGAGCGATCGAGGATGCTTTGGATCGACTCCGAAAGGAAGCCCCCGAACTCGATGCCTACTTCAGCGAAGACCGACTTCACGGTTTTTTCGTAAAGAATCTCGAAAACGTCCAAGGCGACGAACGCGACATCATCATCTTCAGTGTCGGATACGGGCGCGACGAGGTTGGCAGGTTCACTATGCAGTTCGGCCCATTGAACCAGGCCGGTGGTTGGCGCCGATTGAACGTCGCGATAACACGCGCCAGAAGGCGGGTTGAACTCGTCTCCTCCGTGTCGGCTGGGGACTTCGAACCGGACATCACGAACCGAGGTGTCCGTCAGCTGCAGCGATACCTTGATTACTGCGCTCGCGGAATGCCAGCGCTCGCGCTGGAACTCGGGGAGACAAGTCGTGATGCCGAGAGTCCCTTCGAAGAAGAAGTGATTCGCGTCTTGCGGGCGTGGGGTTACGACGCGGTGCCGCAGGTGGGCTCCGCGAGGTACAGGATCGACATCGGAGTTAGACATCCTTCCAAGCCGGGTGCGTTCGTCTTAGGTGTCGAATGCGACGGAGTCATGTATCACTCGTCCAAGGTAGCTCGTGACCGGGATCGCCTGCGCCAAGAGATCCTAGAAGGATTGGGATGGAGACTTCATAGGATCTGGGGCACGGCGTGGTACGGGAGCCGCCGGAAGGCAGAAGAGCTTTTGCTGGCCGCGCTGGAGCGCGCGGTCAGAGGTGAGCCCGAGCCCCCAGCAGACGAGTCACCCACTCGGCCGGCTCTGCCTGACCCAGTCGAGGTTGAATTAACGACGATTCCAGATTGGGTGCATCCGTACACCGTTGCACGCGTCCGACCACGCACAAGGCTGGACATGCAAGATCCGAGCGCCAGATCCGAGGTGCAACGCATGATCAACGACGTCGTGGAAGTGGAAGGTCCGGTCCACGAGGAAATTGTTCTCCGTCGGGTGCGCGAGGCGTGGGGTCTGAACCGTACGGGCCACCGCGTTAGGGAGGCCTTCAGCGCTGCGCTGCGGGCGTTATCCTGGAACGTCGCGTTCAAGGTAACGAAGGATCGCGCTGGCTTTCTCTGGCGGGACGAGGCCGAATACACCGTACGAGGGCCTGTCGAGGATGACACTGAGACCTTCCGGAATGTAAACGAAATCTGCGTAGAAGAACTCCAGCTCGCCATGAAGTGGTTGTGTGAGGAGGCGCGCTCGATTAGTCGCGACGAGTTGCTGTTCGGCGTCGCTCGGATCTTCGGCTGGGCGCGCCGCGGATCGGACATCACGCCTGCACTGG
This sequence comes from Actinomycetota bacterium, assembly GCA_046713235.1. Lineage (GTDB taxonomy): Bacteria > Actinomycetota > AC-67 > AC-67 > AC-67 > JBKKBZ01. The sequence goes on from JBKKBZ010000054.1 coordinate 7,251, forward strand.
AGCGAGCACTAGCGGGACTTCTGCGTGAAGGAACCCTCCGAGAATCCGGTGGCACCGTCGCCCTTGGATAGCGGTAAGCGACGAGCGTTGTGGCCGAGCGGTTGGGGCAGTCACATGGGACGCACAACATCATCCGGTAACCGTAGTGACACGGGTGCCAACCTCGGCTTCGAAACGAGCTCTGGCAAGCCGCCGATGCCCTCAGAGGGAGCCATGGACGCCGAGTACAAGCGTGTCGTCTTGGGTTGATCTTTCTCAATACATCTCCGACCCAGAAGATCCCGCCGAGTACCGCGCATCGAAGCGCGCCGACCTTTGCGCGCGCCAACGTGACAGCGGGGTGCGACAGTGACGGAGGTGGGGAATTCCCGAGGCCTCTGAAGGGGTACAGTTTCTGCTGACAGCTGCCGTCGGTAGACTCAGCGCTCGTCGGATGGAATCGAGCGAAGCGACTAATTGCACGGATGCGATTGTCAGCGGCTCCTTCGATCCGGGCCTCGGGCTGCTGCAGTCGTGGATGGAAGGACTTGTGTCTCGGCGGGTCGCCGCTACTTCAGACACAAAGACGGAGTGTGGGACGTCTTGATCTCCTTCAAGAGCGAGCCGGCGCGGGATTCGACTGGCGCCGCTCTCAGGGGTGACCGGTTCGTTGGGAATTTCTCGATCGCGACTAGGGCTTCGACCGAGGCTCGCACTCCCTTTCGGCTAGCGTGTCTTTGATGGACTACGAGGCCCTGCGAGCCCAGTATCGGCCTGGCCATGTTCGCGTCCTTTTGGTTGCGGAGTCACCACCTGACCCTCGTGATGCCGAGGCTCGATTCTTTTACGCGCCGATACTGAGCCGCCACGACAATCTCTTCCGTGGCGTGGCGCGCGCTGTTTACGGTGACGACGTCAACCTGCAAGACAAGTCAGCCGTCCTGCGTCGACTGCAATCTGACGGTTATTGGCTGCTCGACGCATGCGACAGGCCGGTGAATGGGCTCAAGCCCGGGGCGCGCCGACAAGCGGTTCGCGATGGCATCCCACAACTCGTGCGACGCTGCAAGGAAACGGCGCCGCAAGTTGGAATCGTGGTCTGCAGTACCCCCGTGTACCGGTTGGTTTCGCCAGCTCTCAAGGCGGCTGGGCTACGCGTCCTTCACGACGAGCCTCTCCCGTTTCCGCTCGGCAACGTGCGCGCGCGCTTCATAACTGGATTCCGGCGCGCTGTATCCGATGCCGACTCTGAGACCAAGTGACCACCGGCTAACCCTGCATCCGGCTCGATCGAAGCGGACGCGCGAGTTTGTTGTCAGGGTTCTGGCGTTGCGTGGGGTGCGGTGAGGCCGGCCGCCTTCAGCAATTGCGCGAGACGGCCGATCTCGCTCGGTGCCGGGGTTGTACCGAGCTCTGCGAGCACCTCGCCCCACATCGTCTCAAGGGTGAGAAAACTGAAATGGCACCCGGCGAGATTGGAAACGATCGTCGGATCGTTGGCGAACGCATCGGCGTCGCCCTTCAGTCGTGTGACAGCGATGGAATACCTAAAGGAACGCTCACCGGTTAGTTCAAAGATCCGATCGTGGAACGCCCGTGCCCATTTGGGGCTCCAAAGCTCGCGCATATGCTTCCATGTTTCCCTCTTAGGATTTGGTGCCTCCTGGCGCAACTGCTTCAGCTTCGCTGTCGCGTCGAAACCGGTCTGCCACGCCTTACAGGACACGACCCACACGCGATCGGGCGCCTCGCGCCTGGGGTTGTATCCGACCACGTCGACGTCCGAGTACACCGAATCCAAGCTGGTTTTGTAGTCGGTGTCCCTTTGATCTGGCCGAAACCGCACGTTGTGAACGGTGAAGTACCGACGATGTTGTAGGTAGTCTTCGACGATCTGCTCAAGGACATCTTCCTTCATGTGGCACCCCGATCCGCACGAGTCGACGCCTGTTCTTCTGAATGAAGCTAGTCGCAGTCGACCCCGATCGCGCGCCAGAACACGGACTCGGCCATGATGCGCGTGCCTAGCGCGCGCGCTTTCTTCGCCTTCCCGGACATCGAGTTCGGGTCTGCAATGACCAAGATGTCGAGCTTCTTCGTTACGCCCTGCGCAACGATCAGGCCCTCGTTCGCGGCGAGCTCCTGTGCCATCTCTCGCGTGATGAGTTGGCCCTGGACGCGCCCGCTGAGCGCTCCCGTGAAACACACGGTCTTCCCGCTGAGCTCTTCCGAACGACTAGGGGCCGCAGCGCGAGGCGCCGGTCGGTGGAGCAACTCTCTTACGAGCTCAGCGCCCACGGCTAGCATCTCTCCAACCGCTTCGATGTCTGTGCGCTCCATCTTCGTGATGACTCCGTCTTCCCAGGCGGCAGCTACGAGGGCGCGCACGTAGTCGGCGTGCGCCTGGTGGATCGCGGACTTCGAAAGCCCCCAATCGACCGCCGTCGCGACCAGCTCGTCCGACTCCTCGCGAGTGAGCAGCCGGTCTTCGAGGACTCGATCCAACAGGTCGAGATACGGAAGAAGGTCGGGATCAGTTCCCTCGGTGAAGTGAACCCGGTCGATCAGACCTGCGATATAGCTGCGGTCTGCGACGCGACGGGCGGCAGCTTCCGCTCTGCACTGAGCCCTACCTGACAGTGATCTCGCTGGCCACGGTTCGGCCGGATAGCGTGTCGTGCACCCCAGTTGCGCAAGAGTCTCGATCCCGGCGCGCTCCCCAAGGTCGATGCATCTCAGGAGCAGTTGAGACGTTGCGTGCGCATCACCGAGAGCAGAGTGCGCGTCTTTCAGCGATATGCCGAGGTCTTCGCAGCAGTACTGAAGCCGTCTACTCGCTCCCGGTGCGAACCTCGAGACGAGCGTGAGTGTGCAGAGGAAAGGGAGCTCCGGCGTGCGCACCTCGGCTTGTGCCAATTCATGTTCAAGGAAGCGTCGGTCGAATGGGACGTTGTGCGCCACGAGCACGGCGCCGGCGAGACGGCTAAGGACGTCACCGGCGACCTCCTCGAATGTCGGCGCGTGCAAGACGTCCGACGCGGATATCCCATGGACGTGTACCGGACCGACGTCTCTTTGGGGATTCACGAGTGTGACCCACTCGTCAAGAACTTCGCCGCTACCGTTCATTCTCACGATCGCGATCTCAATGATCCGGTCGCGAAGTCGCGGGGAGAATCCCGTCGTCTCCACGTCGATCACGGCGAAGTCAACATCCCGGATCGCGTGACGAGACGCGACGGAAGGCTCTCCGCGATTTCGCTTCATTTTCGGGTCCAAAGGGTCATGTGTGTTCCTTCAGTCGACCCGGAATCCGGCGAGGTGGTCAAGTACCAGGCTGTTCGCCTCCCATCCGTCAGGAAACTTCTCCGGTTCGTCCAGGAAGATCGGCTCGGCGTCGGGGAACTCGGCCAGCAGTCGGTCCGCCCCGGCGCGCCCGACGACAACACACGCATGCCGGTGGCGCGACAACATCACGCACATACGCCCCGCCTCGAGGTGGAATGCGGTCGCGTCTCGTCGCCCGGCCAACGGGTGCCACACCAGAACGACCTCGTACTCGCGCCCTTGCACCTTGTTCGCCGTCGACACCACCACTGAGTCGGGGTCAATGTCTGCCTGGCTCAATGCGTACCGGACCGCATGCACTTGATCGTTGTGGGCGGCGACAACCGCAATGTCCTTCGCGACTAGCGTGCGCTCCTTCCCTTCGAGCTCGTCGACGACGACGGCTCCCCTGTCGAGCAGGCGCTGAACCAGTCCCGCAAGCCGCGACGCGACTCCGGTGTCAGTGCGGACGGTCAACTTCTCTGGCAGTTCGACATACGCCCACCCGTCGTCGGCCGCGCGGTCGAGCACGTCGTCGTCGGAGCCTTTGCGCCCCCTCCCAAGCCTCAAAGCGCGCTGGGCGTCCTGGGTGCCAGCGTCGAAAGACGAGAAGGGATAGAACGCGCTGGACACGATGCCTGCGGCGCTCGGGGGCAGGCGCCACGACGTCGGGAGCTGGTGCGCCGGGATGTCGGGGTGGATCGCTCGCAGCGTCCCCATGGCGGTGCGCGACGGCGAATACCGAAGACCCTTCCAGAGCGCGTCGTCCACCGTTGTGAACGGGTCGAGCTGGCCGGGATCACCGACGCACATCAGTCGGTCGAACAGGTCGGCGATGCCGAGCAAAGTGTCGGAGCGCATCTGGTACGCCTCGTCGATCAGGGCGACCTCATACTTGCGAATGTTCTGGTCTCTCTGCTGCTTCGAGCGGACGAACTCCCACTTTCGAGCGGTAGCAACGACCACGCGCGCGCCCCGCACGTTCGAAGAGTCGTGGTCGCTTGACAACACCACTCCCGCCCCCGCGACGGCGAGCATCGCGTTCGATGGTGCGGAGCTCGACCCGTGAAGCCGCGCCACAACGAGGTGCGGGTGCCGCCGGTGCAGCGACAGCACCAGGTCGTCCGCTTGCTCGTTTGTTTGCGTGACCACCGGTAGCCGCAGCTTCTTGTCTTGTGACGTCAATGCGTTTGCCACCGACACAGTCAGCGAGCTCTTGCCCGCCCCGGGTGGCGCCTCTACGAGGATCGCTTGGTCTCGGTCTGCTTTGCCGATGTCGTCGACGACGCGCTTGGTGAACTCGGCGTTGATCGAACTGAAGTCTCGGGCCGCGCTCACAGGACCACGCCTGGCTCGTCTTCCGGTCCGACGACTCCGACGACCGGAATATCGCCGAGTTCGTCGAGCGACAGATCGGGGCTGTCGTCGTTCGCCCCGATCGCGGCGTCGTCGCTCACATCGCCGGCGAGCTCGGAGGTCGTCTCGCGGTGGGTCCACGGAACCTCATCAGGAGACCACGGATTCAGCCCTCCCCAAGGGTCGAGGCCGACGAACATCGCCTCGTCCCCGGACGAGAGCCCAGACTCGTCAAGGGCCTTCACGCCGCCGGTGACTGCGATAGTCGCCGACGACTCGTCGATGTTGCGAATCTGCCCCTTGACTCGCTGGTCTTGTGTCCACCGGACAACCTCGCCTCGTAGCAGCCGGGTCGGCGCGGTCAGTGACACTTCGATCAGCGGGACGGGGGTGCGGCGCGTGTTCCCGGGCTTGATCTCCCTTTTATCCGAGTCGATCGACGCGACGACGCTGGTGAGGCACCGTCCTTCGGCATCAAGTCGCGCCATGATCATGGGGTCGTCGAACGCCTGCGCCGTTTCGAGCGCTTCCGCTGCTGAACTCCACCGCTGTAGCGTCTTCGCGGCCCGAAGCGCATCGTGGCGACGGGCGAACCGCGGGATGCCGCGAGTGCACCGGCGCGCGTGGTCGCTCCACTCGAACAGATCCGTCTTCCACCGGTCCGCGACGCTCGCGGCGGCGTCGATACCGCGAAGAACGGCGATCGCGCGATGCGTCGCCTCGTATGCGACGGACAGCGCATCGCGCACTTCGCCCTCGACTCGCTCGTACGCCAGTCGCATTCGCTCAGTGTCGTCCGCCCTCAGGCCTTCGGTGTACGCCTTCACGAATGGCTCGAGCGTCGCTTCCCACCTCGGGTTCGGGACCGGCCCGTACGCCCGCTCCTCAAGGTCCTCGAGCGTCGGCAGCAGGTCGCCCGAAACACCGTCGATCCAGGCCAGCAGCGTCGCGAGGTTCTCGTCCTCGAGCGCAGACTGGCCGGTCACGAAGTGCTGGGATAGCGATTCGGTCATCGCGAGGAAGCACGACTGTCCGGGAAGGCGCGAGTGCTCCGCAAACCAAGACAGGTGCGCGCCCGTCCACTGCGTCTCCTCCGGAACCTCATGCGTGTCGCCGAGGCCCAGGTAGCGCAGGGAACGCCCGAGGCGGGCGCCGAGATACGCGCGCGTTCCCCGGTTAGGCACGACGATCTGCGGCGCAGTCGAGGCCACCTGCCGAAAGCCCCCGCTCCTTGTCGGTTCGGTTCTGAGCGCCAAGTGGGGTCGAACGAACTCGACGAAGTCCGCAGCGAACGCGTTGATCGCGCCGAACCGCGAGTCGCGGTTGCGCGGCTCGGCCGCCACGGCGAGCGACGCCTTCGTCGGGTCCGGGTCCGTTCCGTACATGATTCCGAGCGGCGCCGCTGCCTCGCCGGACAAGTTGTACGCGACCACGACGAGCGGCTTGTCCGTCAGGTGCTGGTGCCGGTACGCGGTTCGGCGAACAGCCGCCCGCGCCTGCGACGCCTCCGCCGCCATGATGAGATCGACGAGGCTCACGCGACCCCGCCCTTCGGCTCCGGTGGAGTGACGCCAGCCGTTGGCACTCGCGCGCGGGCGCGCCCGAGCGCTGCGTGCGCGTCGCCGAGTGCCTCGGCCACGTCCGCCAGCTCGGCTTCGCCCTGGCTGGGACCGCTCTTCGCTAACCGCAGCGCGTCGGCGAGCGAATGCACCCCCGCAAGGTTGTCTCGAGCCTCTCTGCCGAGCCGCGCCGGGTCGTCGTTGCCCCAAGCCTCTTGCCGGCAGAACTTCGCCATGTCGCAGTTCTGCACGCAGTCCGGGACATACAACGCTTCCACGCTGGAGACCGCCACCGTCAGCGCAGCCCGTATCGAATCCGCATCGAGCTCGCCATCCGGATCGACATCGAACGTCAGGTCCTCGGGTAGGCTCTCGAGCACCTTCGCCGTTCGCGGGACGGCGCGAAGTACTCGCGACAGCGACATTGACTTCTTCTTCAGCGGGATGCGGTGCGCCACCGGCGTGCGCCCGAAGTTGCGCGGCGCCACCAGAATGACTGACCACACGAGCAGCTCCGGGTCGAACCCGAGCCGCCCCAGTGTCGCCCGCAGCGCCATGTGGTACACGGCCGCCTGTCCCGCCGTGGCCGACAGCTTGCCTGGGTCCGCCTGCCCGTCGATGATGGGATAGGACTTGATTTCGACCAGTTCCAGCTTTTCCCCGACGCGGAACGCCAGGGCGTCCGGCTCGAGGTTCACCGTCACGCCGGCGAGGTCGAGGCGCAGCACCGGGTGGTCGACGATGTGCGGGGCGGCCGCGTCGCCTCGAGCGATGCGCGTCAGCGCCTCGTCCGTGCGCTTCACCCGTGCGTCCATCCAGGCCTGCGCATCCTTCAGCCGCCCAACACGGTTCACGTCTTCGACGATCAGGTCCGGCGGTTTCGGGAGCTCGACGAACGGTATTAGAGCCTCGACCAACAGCTCATACCCGCTGCGCCTCTTCAACCGATCCTCGAACCGATTGCCACCCTCGATCGCGAACGGCGATTGCCCGCGCAAGGTCGGCTGGCCGAGGCTGGCCGCCAACTCGTGGGCCGCCACCCCGGCCGAGTCGATCACGCGGCGACGCGTGCAACCGGGGTTCTGAGTGATGGCCGCGACGGACCGAGCACTAGCGCTAGCGCGAGGCAACGACCCACGAATCCGCTCAAGCCGTGCGTCTGCGCCTTCAGCCCCCATAGCCTGATTCTGCCACATGGCTTCCGACAGAGAGTCCGGGAGAAGCAAGGGTGCACTTTCCGACACCGAATCAGGGCGACACCATAGGGTTACTGGAGTCACAACCCACTAGAAGGAGATGACCCCTGTCCCGTCTGAATGACCTACTGCGCCAACTGCGGATGGAAAACCCCGGGCTGGCAGACGATCTACAGCGCGAGTACGACGCGCTCGCAGACCGACGGTCGTTCGGGTTGAACTTCGAGCGCCACGTCCCAGAAGCCGTCGAGCTGCCCGGGCGCAAGATCCGGAAGGGCGACAAGGTCCGCGTGCTCCCCGCCCGCGGCGCAGTTCGCTTGCGGTCGAGGCCGACCGCGCGGTTCAGCTCGAAGAAGTTCTTTGCCGTCTCGTCGGGGTTGTTGCGTGAGATGAACCCCGAGGCGACCGCCTTCGGTCCGGGAGCTTCGAGAAGGAACAGGACTTCCGCCTCTGTGCCCCCGTCCCAGGGGTCGAAGTCCGGGATCTGATACGCCGGGTGCGCCTGCCGCAGCCGCTCGACGAAGGACGCGAGCGGTCGGGAGTGTGGATCGGCGAGTCGCGCTTGACGCTCGGCCCTTGCATCTCGAGAACGAGCAGATCGACGAGAGCGACCCCGTCTTCGGCGAGCTGGTGCTGCTTCGCCGCGACCTGCCGGCGTTGAAGGTGCTGCACCGGTTCAGCCGCGAGCTGGCCTTGCACGCGGTCGGCGACGTCGGCCGGCTGCTCTCCGACGCGCTGGTGCTGCGCATCGCCAACGCGACCGATCGCGCGATGCTCGTCGGCGACGGCGCGGGCGGGACGATGCTGGGGATGGCTAATTGGAGCGGCGTGCAGGTCATCGCCGCCGTCGGCGCGCCCAGCGTCGCGGTCCTGCACGACGCGGTCGGTCGGCTCCTGTCGGCGAACGCCAGCCCGGAGAGCGCGGTCTGGTTCATGCACCCCGACGTGCTCACGTCGCTTCGCAAGGCCGAGCCGGACCTTCTCTACCCGGACGCGACCGAGGCCGGCGCGTTCCGGCTGTTGGGGCTGCCGGTGCTCGTCACCACGCAGTTCCCGGTCACGGCCGGCGCGACGACGGTCCTTCTCGCCGACGTGTCGCAGGTGGCCGTCGCGCGCGACCGCGACATGGACGTGACGCTGCTCACCGAGCGCTACGCCGACTACGACCAAATCGGCATCCGCGTCGTGTCGCGCTGGGACGTCGGCCCGCTCAACGCGGCGGCCGTCGTGAAGCTGGAAGGGGTGACTCCGTGATGGCGAAGTTCAAGGTTGCCGAAGGGACGCAGGTCAACATCGGGGGCGTCGTGCACAAGGCCGGCGAGACCTTCGAAGCGCACCCGGGCCAGGTCCGCGAGGCCGCGCTGCTCGGCTGGGCGGTGCCGATCGACAAGAAGGTCCGAGAAACTGGGGCCGAAGTTCGTACAGGAGCGGAGTAAGAGCCGTCTGCGCGATGAGCTTGCGGCCACGTCCACCAAGCTCGGCGAGACTCTTGCCGATTCCCCGGTAACGTCGATCTCCTTCGTACTGCTTAGCCTCTAGAGGGCCGGTCACCCTCGACTGTCCTGCCGGACTCGGCTGGCTCGGCCTTGGGGTGCGTTCGTCCAGATTGGGGCGCTGCTGCTACCGTCTCCGCGATGCCGAGCGCGCTGGCGAAGTCCCGTAATCCCACCGTCACGTCGCGGATCATGTCCGCCGTGCGCGGGCGCGACACGCGTGCGGAGATCCTACTGCGGAGCCTCCTTCATCGCCGGGGACTGAGGTTCCGCAAGAGGTATCCGTTGCCCGGGAAGCCGGACATCGTGTTCCCGACGGCGCGCGTGGTCGTGTTCGTCGACGGCGACTTCTGGCACGGCAACGCTTGGCGGCTGCGGGGGTTCGCGTCCTTCGAGGATCAGTTCCAGCACCGCAACAGCGAATGGTGGCGCGCGAAGATCGAGCGCAACATGCAGCGCGACCTCGAGGTGAGCAGGATGCTGCGGCGAGAGGGCTGGCGAGTGGTCCGCGTGTGGGAAAGCGCGCTGCTGCAAGATCCCACGCGCGTCGCGGATCGCGTCGAACGTTCGGTGAGGGGCTGACGTGGCGGAACTCTACAACCCGCTCGACAAGATTCACCTTGCGGAAAGCATCGGACGTGCGATGCAGGAACAGCCCGTTCATCCGCTTCCCCCTGAGTCATTCACCGGCGCGGGCGTCTACGCGATTTACTACACGGGTGGGTTCGCGTGCTACGGGGCCGTGGCGGACGCCGAGTGCGTCATGCCGATTTACGTCGGGATCGCACTTCCTGAGGGAGGGCGGACCGGGGCGCAGGGTCTCACAACTTCGGCCCTCACGACGCGGAAGCTATTTGACCGCCTGCGCCAGCACGGCAGGTCAATCGAGGCGGCGGACAACCTCGCGCCCGAAGATTTCCGGTGCCGGTATTTGCTCCTGGATGACATATGGATTCCGCTCGCGGAAGCGTATCTGATCCAGCTCCATCGACCCGTGTGGAACACCGACATCGTGTCCGGCTTCGGGATCCACGCACCGGGGAAGGGCCGCAAGGACCAGAAGCGATCGCTGTGGGACGAACTGCATCCCGGGCGTGGTCACGCTGCGGAACGACCCGCCGCGACGATGAACGCGGATGACATCTCCCGGCGGATAGAGCGGTATCTAAGAGGCGAGGAGCAGGCCGAGCTCGAGGTAACGGGTGTGACTGAGGCCGACTCAGCGCCTCAGGCCGAGTAGATATTCGGCAACTTGCGCCGCCACCGCGCGCGCGAGCCCAACGGGCACAGCGTTGCCGATCTGGCGCATGGCCGTCGTGCGCACGTGCGGGAAGTTGAACGTATCGGGGAACATCTGCAGCCGCGCCGCCTCCCGCACGGTGAAATAGCGAACCGTGCCGTCCTCGCGAAGCAGCGTTCCTTCGCCGCCGGGTACGCCGTGGACGCCGGCCTTCAACGTCTTGGCCGGCTCGTCCAGCGCGCTGCCGTCGTGCCCCTTGTAGCGGCGGGCGCCCGGAATGCCTATGTGGTTGAGGATTCCGCGCGTCTCGACACCGTCGACTGGCTCCGAAAGCCCATCTAGCGCGTCGCGGACCGTGCGCCACCGCTTCTCGATCGGCTTGCCACGAGACTTGAGGTCCTTCACCCGATCGCTTAGCTCCGCCGGCACAGGGCGCTCGGTGAGCCCGTGCTCGTGCCAGTACGAACGCTCGACCCACTTCGCGTATAGCAGGGCGTCCGGCGAATGTGCCTCCTCGGGCCATGCCCAGGCGCCCCGCAAGTCCTTCCGCAATGCCACGATGAACACGCGTTCGCGAAGCTGAGGCACGCCGTAGTTAGCGGCGTTGAGGATTTTGTGCCGGACCCGGTACGCGCCCGTGTCCGACGCCTTTCGCGAGCGCTCGCGCCCGATCCGCTCCTTGTGGTCCATCCAGCCCTCGCCCTTTCGCGGCTCGATTTCCGGACGCTCGAGCTGCCATAGGACGTACTCGAAATACGGGAAGAAGGACGGACGCAGGAGCCCCTTCACGTTTTCGATGATGACCGCGCGCGGCGCGATCTCACGCACCGCGCGGAGCGCCTGGGGGAACAGGTTCCGGTGGTCTTCGTGCCCGCGATGCACGCCTCCGAGACTGAACGGCTGGCACGGCGCGCCGGCGGCGAGGAGATCGACCTTGCCGGCCCACGGTCGGAAGTCGACCCCGTGTACGTCGGCCTCTTCGATCGGCCAGGCTGGTCGCAGAGAGCGCCTACGGTTGTTGTCGCGGATCGTCTGGCACGCCTTTTCGTCGTACTCAACGAGGAGCGCGTGTCGGAAGCCCGCGCGATGAACGCCGAGCGCGAGGCCTCCGGCGCCTGTGAACAGCTCGATCGCGGTCAGCTCCATCTTGCGGCGAGTGTAGCTGCGGGGAGCGACTGTCCCAAGAACGTGAGAATCGGGAAGAAGTTCGCGCCGCCGTACGTCAACCGTACGTCAGCCCGCGGGACCGTCGAGCGTCGCCAGGAGCCGCAGGCGTCCATGGCTCACCTACCTGACCAGGCCGAACGCCCGAACGCCCGAACGCCAAGGTGCGGCACTCGCCCCGATCGTGGAAGCCGGGGGTTCAAATCCCCCCTTCCCGACTGAAACGCAAGCCTCCGACCAGGGAAAACGCGATTTTCGCGATTGTCTCGTGTGCATCCGTGTGCATTTCGAAACGAGAAATCGCCGCCCTTTTCGCCGCCCTCGCGTCCAGTCCCCTGGGCGAGAAACCGGTCAAGACTCGGATTCGCCGTCGAACAAAGGCGGGCGCGGCTGGACCGCTCGAGTCAGCGCGAGACTCATCGGGACCAGCGGACACAAATGCCTTCGGATGCCCATGGTCCTCGTTGAGGCGTCTTTCAGAAACTGCGAGCCAGTGCCCGAGTACGATTCGCACGCTATGAGCATGCGATTTCCTGACGATCCCGTTCTTGGCGCGGTAGCCCGCGCCGTAGAGGATGCTGGCCTCGCAGCGATTCTCATGGACGACGGATGGCGCCTCCTCTGGCTTTCGAGCGAGTTTGTCGCCTTTTTCAAC